>JAKSPG010000031.1 GCA_024405075.1 Elusimicrobiaceae bacterium
ACGTTAGCCGCCATTGAAGTAACCCCCGTTATTGACGACCGCACCCTCACATTCTTGTTAATGAGTTTGGTTGTATCCGGCGGGATGCTCATCCCGGGTAACATCCCCAACATTATTTGCGCTTCCAAGCTGGGTATCAAAAGTAAAGAGTGGGTAAAAGCCGCCTTCGGCCTGGGGCTTATCTTGCTGATTGCCTACTTTGTCATTTTAACAGCTGTGTTGTAATTCTCCCCCTCGCGCGTACGAATTTTATATAATGAAATGTGCTTTATAAACGATCTTACAAGGAGAATGTATGAAAATCCACTCTTTTAACGTACAACCCCATTTGCCCGATAATATCAAGTTTTTAGAAGAACTCGCCAACGACATGTGGTTTACCTGGAATTGGCAAGCCATTTTGCTTTTTGTACAAGTAGACTCCGACCTGTGGACAGCGTCTAAACGCAACCCCAAATGGTTTTTGGGCAGCGTACCGCAAAAACGGTTTGAAGAACTCAGCAAGGACGAAAATTTCGTCAACCAGGTCAACAAAGTAAAAGAAGCATATCATAACTATAAAAACAATCCGCACAACTGGTACAACGACCATAAACACGAAAACGGCCAATTGTTAACCGCTTATTTTTCCATGGAGTATGGCATCGGCGAAGGATTACCTATTTACTCCGGCGGGTTAGGCATGTTGGCGGGCGACCATATCAAATCCGCCAGCGATTTAGGTATGCCCATTATCGGCGTAGGGTTGTTTTACAAACAGGGCTATGTCCAACAGGTACTCAACCGCGAAGGTTGGCAGAACGAAGAATACCCCGATAATGACTGGGCCCACATGCCTGTAGAACGCGTGCAAGATAAAGACGGTAAAGACATCGTGGTAGATATCCCGCTGGGGGCGGAAAACGTCAAAGCTTGCGTGTGGCGCGTACCCGTGGGACGCACCTCGCTTTATTTATTGGATACTAATTTGCAGGAAAACACACCCGCCCAGCGCGCCATTACCGAAAAACTTTATGGCGGCGACCGTGAGAACCGCATCCGTCAGGAAGTGGTCCTTGGCATCGGCGGCGTGAAAGCGTTAACCGCCATGGGCATTAAGCCGACCGTTTACCACATTAACGAAGGGCACAGTGCTTTCCTCTTGTTCCAACGCATTATTGACATCATGCAAGAGAAAGGACTATCCTTTGCCCAAGCGCGCGAGATTGTGTGGGCGTCCTCGGTATTCACCACCCACACGCCGGTAATCGCCGGTAACGAACATTTTGACCCGACCCTCGTGCGTAAATATATGCAATACTACGCCGACGAGATGCACATCTCGTGGGATGAATTTTTGGCGTTAGGGAAGGAAAAACCCACTTCCGCCACCTATTGTATGACGGTGGTGGCGCTTCGCCTGTCGGCCTATTGCAACGGGGTAGCTAAACTACACGGGGTGGTCAGCCGCGAGATGTGGCACAACCTTTGGCCCGAACTGCCTATAAGCGAAGTGCCCGTTACCAGCATTACCAACGGGATCCACAGCTCGTCGTGGATTTCGCACGAACTCAACGAGTTGTTCCGCCGCTACTTATATAATAACGACCAATACGGAGAAATGGACCCGTCCGATACCGGCTTATGGGAAAAAATCAATACCATCCCCGATAACGAATTATGGAACGTGCATAACACCCGCAAAAATAAACTGATCGCACTTGTGCAAAGCCGCCTCAAACGCCAGCTAACCCGCCAAGGTTTTGACGTGATGAGCATCAAAAAAGCCAGCAAAGTGCTTTGGCCCGACGTGTTGACGATCGGTTTTGCACGACGGTTTGCCACGTACAAACGGGCTACGCTTCTGTTTAAAGATTTAAACCGCTTGGATAAAATTATCAATAACCCCCAACGCCCGGTACAATTTGTATTCGCCGGCAAAGCGCACCCGGCCGATACCGCCGGAAAAGAATTTATCAAACTGATTGTGGGCCTTACGCAAAACGACCCGCGCTTTAAGGGCAAAATCGTATTTGTGGAAGACTACAACATGAACACCGCCCGCTACATGGTGCAAGGGGTAGACGTATGGCTTAATAACCCCATTCGCCCCATGGAAGCCAGTGGTACAAGCGGCATGAAAGCGGCCCTTAACGGCGCGCTCGCTTTATCGGTGCTGGACGGCTGGTGGGACGAGGTCGGCCCGTGCGATTTTGGCTGGTCTATCGGCGGGGCAGGAAATTATAAGTCCGACGCCGAACGCGATGCCGTGGAAGCGGAAGCCCTGTACAGTTTAATTGAACAGGAAATTGCCCCGGCTTATTATGCCAAAGACAAAGAAGGCCTTTCCAAAACGTGGATGAGCTTAATGAAGGAATCTATTAAGCACATCGCGCCTGTATTTAACACCAACCGCATGGTAAAAGAATACTACGAACGCTTCTACGTACCGGCTCATAATTACGGAAACATCTTGCAACAAGCCGGCAAAGCCCAAGCCGTGGCCGCTTGGCGCCAAAAAATCGCCAAGAATTGGTACCGCGTAAGCATTACCGATGTAACGCCTACCCCGCAAGAAGCTATTTCCATGGGTGAAAAAGTTAATTTTAAAGCACGCGTGAATTTGGGCGGCTTGTCGCCCGAGGACGTACGGGTGGAATTATACTTAGGCCAGCGCGGCACACGCGGCGATATCATCAAAGAGGACGCTATCGCCATGCAATGCATCGGCCAGGAAGAAAATACTTATTCGTACGAAGTTACCATGGCACCGCTAAACAGCGGACGGCAAGATTATGCACTTCGCATTTTGCCTGCCAACGGTGATATCCCGCACGCGCTGACACCGCTGTTTATTCGTTGGGAAGAATAGAGCGGTTAATGCTAAAAACTGAAAATGTACGCTATCCAGCCATCCTAAAGGCTGGTTTGCGTGTGTAGTAAAAATTTAGTATTATATATATGTAATGCCGAGGTAGCTCAGTGGTAGAGCACTGGTCTGAAAAACCAGGTGTCGACAGTTCGATCCTGTCCCTCGGCATTTCTTTTTTTTTTTGAAAAAGACCCGCTGTTTTTGCACTTTATTGCTTGGTGTCTAACTTTCATTATTTGCGGGAATAAACGATACCGTACGGGCTTTCACTGCCGCCGAGCGATTTTTTCAGTAACGACAAATCTTGCATAAATTGCGTGAGTTCTTTTTGCAAACGCACGACTTGTGCTTCCATGTTTTCCAGGCGACCGAGCAAAAGAGAAATCTTTTCGGTTTGTTTCATATATATTCCTCGTCAGCCGCCCATAAAAAAACGGCTGCTATATCTGAGGAACAAGAATCGCCCAAATACAACAGCCGTAGTTCCCCATCTTTTGACGGGGAACACTCGGCAACAGATACGCTTGCAATCGTTTCTGCCGCCTAATCGGCTGTTTTGGTTTTCTTGTTCCGGTGGATTTTTCCACTACGACTGCGTATTTTACACAGCACCAAAACAGTTTAAATTTATTTTCCCGCTACTGCGGTTTACTATGCTCTTCTATAAATTTATTATAACTTATTTACCCGGTTCTGCCGTAAGGCCTCAAATAAAACAATGGCGGCAGATGACGACAAATTCAGCGAGCGCACAGGCCCTGTCATGGGGATTGTAAACAACCGGCGTGCGTAGCGGGTGTAAAAGTCTTTGGGTAGCCCGCACGATTCCGCACCAAAAATTAAGTAACCATCTGCAGGAAAATTCGCATCCCAGTAAGCAGTTCTGCCTTTGGTGGAAAGGAAAAACATTTTTTCTTCTGCCGGGTTTTCGGCCGCCAAAAAATCTTCCCATGTATTGTGGCGTTTATAGTCCAGGTTAGGCCAGTAGTCCAACCCCGAGCGGCGAATTTCTTTAGACGCAATAATAAACCCAAGTTTCCCCACTAGGTGTAGCCGCGTGCCGGTAGCCACGCAGGAGCGGCCGATATTACCGGTATTAAAAGGAATTTCGGGGTTTACAAGTACGATGTTGAGCATGACAAATCCGTTTCAGAAACTGCTTTTGGAACGCGCAAACACATTAGAATTGCAACGCTCCAAAAGCGCGTAAATCCGGCAAAGCCGTTTTATTATTTCACGCTATCAAAACCGGCTTGCAGGGCTTTCTTATTAAGCTCCAGCATTTCCGGTTTAGCCCGTTTGTAAACCTTCTTCATGGCATCTGCCACGCTGTCCAAAGAAACCGCACCTGTCAATTTTATAAAGGCACCTAGTGCTACCAAATTGGCAATCCGGTCCATACCGACTTTCTGCGCAATCTCGTTACACGGCACACAAACAACCGTAATATCTTTACGCGTCGGGCGGGAATTAACAAGCGAACTATTTAAAATTAACAGTCCGCCCTTTTTAAGTAGCGGCTCAAATTTCGGGAGTGACGGTTCGTTCATCACAATGACCGTTTCGGGTGCGGAAACAATCGGCGTGTACACTTCTCCGTCCGTAATAACGACGGAACAATTAGCCGTCCCGCCGCGCATTTCCGGCCCGTAGGAGGGCAGCCAGCTGGCGTTCTTTTTATCTTCTACGCCCGCTTGCGCCAGTAAAATCCCGGCGGAAACGACCCCTTGTCCACCAAATCCAGCTATACGAACACCTTGGTACATTAGTTCGCCCCCTCGTCTTTAAAAATTCCCAACGGATATTGCGGCATCATCTTGGTGCGTACAAATTCCAACGCTTGCGGTACGCTGGCGTGCCAGTTGGTTGGACATTGGGATAAAACTTCCACCATGGAAAACCCGACATTATTTACTTGGTTTTCAAACGCTTTTTTAATAGCTTGTTTGGCCTTAATGACATTTTGCGGGTTATCAACGGCTACGCGTGCGAGGAATTTACTTCCCGTAATTTGTGCGAGCATTTCGCACATATTAATCGGCCACCCTTGCAGTTTCGGGTCGCGCCCTTTCGGCGCGGTGGTGGCCACTTGCCCTACCAGCGTGGTCGGTGCCATTTGGCCGCCGGTCATACCGTAAATAGCGTTATTGATAAAGATAACGGTGATGTTTTCGCTACGGACAGCGGCGTGTACGATTTCCGCCATGCCGATAGAAGCCAAATCACCGTCGCCTTGGTAAGAAAACACAATCGCACCGGGTTTAGAACGTTTAACACCGGTAGCAATAGCGGGGCCGCGCCCGTGCGCACCTTGTACGGTATCACACGCAAAGTAATCGTCTGCAAATACCGCACACCCCACGGGAGCCACCCCAATGACGCGCTCGGCAATGCCCAGTTCGTCAAAGGTTTCTCCCAGTAAGCGGTGTACAATGCCGTGGCCGCAGCCGGGGCAATAGTGCATGGGAACGTCGGTTAAACATTTCGGTTTTTGGGCAATAATCGTCATCTTATTTGCCTCCTTTGCGGTCGCCCTGTACACCTAGGGACAAATCGCGCTCGCAATTGTAAGTAAAGTTAGCAGCGTGTTCTTGTAAATCAAACAGTCCGTCTTTTTTCCCGGTTAAAAGGGACCGGGCCGCGGTTAAGATTTGCTGTCCGTCAGGCTGTCCGCCGGCGGGGTAAGCGTTTAAACCGACAGGGATATTATTCCCGACGGCCAATTTAACATCTTGTACCAGTTGGCCTAAACTTTGCTCCACCACCAACACGGCTTTGGCTCTTTTGGAAAGTTCAGCCAGGCGTTGGGACGGGAACGGCCACAACGTAATCGGGCGGAATAAGCCCACATTGAGCCCTTGTTCTTTGGCCAAGCTGAGGGCTTCCAAACACGCGCGGGAAGACAGGCCGTATGCCACCAGCAGTACGTCGCAATTTTCGCAGTTACGTTCTTCGTAGCGGGTTTCGGTTTTTTCAATAAGGCCGTAGCGTTTGGCGCGTTCGGTTACGTCGGCGATTAAATTATCGCCTTTGTAAGAGAACACTTTGCTTTTACCGCGGCCCTGTTTGTTGATATCTACCGCCCAGCTAAATTTGCCCAATTTGTTGGGGTCCACGGGCTCAAAATTAAAGGACATGCTTTCCATCATTTGGCCCAAAATACCGTCGGCCAAAATCATACACGGCATGCGATATTTTTCGGCCAGTTCAATGCCCAGTTTAGGGAAGTTTCCCAGTTCTTCTACGGAATTGGGAGCTAAAACTAAAATGTGGTAATCGCCATTACCGCCGCCGCGCGTAGCTTGGAAATAATCTCCCTGCGCGCCGGAAATACTACCCAAGCCCGGCCCGCCGCGCATCACGTTAACGATCAGGCACGGTAAATCGGCACTGGCTAAATAGGTAATGCCTTCTTGTTTTAAACTCACCCCCGGGGAAGAAGAAGACGTCATACTGCGCGTACCCGTAGCGGCCGCCCCGTAAACCATGTTAATAGCAGCTACTTCACTTTCGGCCTGCACAAACGCACCGCCATTATCCGCCAGGTGAGCGGACATATATTCGGGCACTTCGTTTTGCGGGGTAATGGGGTATCCGGCAAAGAAACGGATACCGGCGCGAATCGCACCTTCGGCCAGGGCCTCGTTACCTTTTCGTAATGCTTTTTCACTCATAGATAAAATCCTCTATTCTTTAATTACCGTAATGGCGATATCCGGGCACATGCGGTAACACATCGCACAGCCGATGCAATTTTCGGGGTGTTGCATAGCAGCGGGGAAATACCCTTTTTTACTAATGGTTTTGGACGGTCCCAGGCATTTCTTCGGGCATACGTCCACACACAAATAACACGCTTTGCAGCGGTTGGGGTCTACTTCAATTCTCGGCATAAGCCTCCTGCGGCCTGGGTTTGAAAACAAGCCTATATTATGAGTATATTTTTTTTGGGGGTAACTTCGCAATAAATCAAATGGACGAGGTTTTATTTTTTACCCGCTTGATAGCAGAAGAATAGGCCCGGCAGGATTACCAACGTGCCTAACAAAAAGGCCCCTTTCAAGTTCCAATAATCGGACAACAACCCCAGTAACGTCGGCGATAGGGCATCCCCCAGCAAGTGGATAATGCAAATGTTTACAGCAAATGCCGTGGCCCGCACAGCCGCGGGGGTGGTATCTACCAGCGCGGCGGCAATTGCCCCTGTTGGTAAGAAAAGAAATAAAACGGCTAGGCCAAAGAAAATAAGTGCGGCACATACGTGCGAAGCGGCCAACCCCAACCACAGCGGTAACACGCAACCCGCCAAAGAAAGGGCCATTACCTCGTAATACGCCCGGGGCGATTTTTGCGACCGTCGCTGGGCCAACTCTCCGCCCAAAAACGTGCCCGCCGCGCCACACACAATCACAAGTCCCCCAAACCATGTACCCGCTTGCGCGGCCGTAACGTGTAAATAACGAACCAGATAGGTCGGCGCCCAGGCCGAAAAACCACCCATCACAAACGTAACCACCGTTTGAACCAAACACACGTATAAAAACGGTTTATTGCGAAATAGCTGTATATAATCTGTTAGTCGCGGCAACTCGCTAGCTGTTTTAGGCAACCGGGCCGCGTCCGGCAAAAACCACGCCGCCAACGCCAAAAACACCCCCGGCACACCGACTACCATAAACGCCAGCCGCCAGCCCCATGCTTGGCCCAGTATACCGCCCAGCGCATACCCCAGCGCGCTGCCCAGCGGCAACGCTAAACCGAACAAGGCCAGTACGCGGGCATGCTTTTCTTTGGGGTAGTGCTCCGCCAAAAAGGGCTGGGCCATGGTGGTAAATCCGCCCTCGCCCACACCGATAAATCCGCGCGCCGCTAACAGGTGGCTAAAATTTTTGGCGGCCCCACTGGCCAGGGTAGCCAAACTCCACACCAGCGCACTAAAGCTGATTAACTTCGGCCGCGCGAAACGGTCCGCCAGCAACCCCGCCACAGGAGCATAACACAAATAAACTAAAATAAAGGCAGAAGCCAACGCACCTAATTGTAAATCGGTTAAGTGTAAATCGGTTTGCAACAGCGGGAAAACAGCGTACAGCACTTGCCTGTCCACATAGTTAAACAGGTTGAGCAAAAACAAGACCCCAAAAATACGCCGTGTATTCATCTTACTTATTTTATAAAAAAAAGACTTATCCCAAAATTTTTATATAATAAACTATCGGAGGAACATATGAAAAAAGGTTTTACACTTATTGAATTACTGATTGTGATTGTAGTAGTCGGCGTACTGGTAACGATAGCGTTGCCCAAATATCAAGCATCGTTGGAACGGGGACGCTCCATGGAAGCCATCTCCAACTTAAAGGCCGCCAGCGACTTAATTAACACGCATTACGTCATGAACGATAACAACTACGTGCGCACGGATTTAGTAAATAGTAACGGATATTTCCTAACGGACGGATTTATCAAAGGAAAATTCTTTTCCAACCCGGTATGGGCCGTACCGGAAGCCGGGTCCACCACCCAACAAATTAGCGTAACGCGCGTAGGCGGCGATTACGTACTGACCGCTATTAACCAAAACGGGGAACTGCGCATGATTACGTGTACCGGTTCGGAAGCGAGCGACCGGTGCCCGGAAATCGGCATGGAGCTGGACCCGCTTGACGAAACCTACAAAATGGATTTAAGAAATTAGTTTTCGTTACATCTAAATAAATATCCCCCCGCATAGCGGGGGGTTTTTCACAGGCGGGTAAAACCCTTGCCTACTAGCCTAGGGCTAAAAGCCCTTCTTAACTGCCTGCCACACGCGACTCCCTACGCTTTGTTTGAAAGGATCTGTATCAAATGGCAACCTATCGCCTAATTCATCCTCTTTTAATTGATTCTTGATGTATTGGGCTATCTTCGCTTTATCTTTTCCTACCGTGTCTACATAGTACCCTTTACACCAAAACTCTCGGTTCCGATATTTGTACTTGAGATTTCCCCATTTCTCGTAGATTAGTAGGCTACTTTTACCTTTGAGAAAACCCATAAAACTTGATACCGCTATTTTCGGGGAAATCTCAAGTAACATGTGTATATGATCTGGGCAAACTTCAGCTTCTATTATATTCACTTTTTTCCATTCGCATAATTTGCGTAAAATTTGCCCAATCTCCAATCTCTTGTCCTCGTAAAATACCTTACGCCGATATTTAGGCGCGAACACAACGTGATATTTACAATTCCAACGCGTATGTGATAGACTTTTGATGTCATTATCCATAGTAATGACCTCCTTTTGTTTGAAGTAGGCTGCTAGTACAGCCTACTTCATTGTAACAAAAGGAGTTTTTATTATCCGCCTCATCGGTGAAACCTTAACGGAACCCCGGGCGAAACCCGGGGTATGTTGTAGTTATAATTCTCTATTTTTTATTTAGAAGCTTGTTCTAACACCTGGGCAAATGTTTCCAATACTTCCCATTCGTTGTTTTGTTGCGCCCACTGTGCTAAATACTTTCTTTGTCCGGCAATGGTAACCGGTTGGTTCAGCTCACTGGCAACCAAACGGGCCAACGTCGGATTTTGTTGGACGTCATACAAAGCAAAGTATTTATCCGCCAAGGTGATCAAGGCCTGGCTGACGTTAGAGGGATACGTAGCGTTTGTCGCATTCATTTGTTTGATACCGTTACGGAACCCTTCCATAGCTTGCCGCATTTGAACATATTCCTGGGCTTCTTGTTCATTCTGCATAGCCAAGTAAAGCTGCAAGGACTCGTGGAACTTACTCAACTTATCTTCGTCTATCACTCCATCGTGGTAGTTGTATTGCAAGGCTTCCACCAACTTATCTTTCACAAAAATATCCCGATCCCAACCCGTCCGTATCGGCGCATTGATCTCTTGTGCCAACTTCCAAGCTTCTACGCCCGGAGTTGTTACCGCGAAAGCCCGGAAGTCTTCGCCCAACCAAAAGATATCTTGCATAATCAACGTATAATCTTCACTTTTCATCTGCCCGACATCCTGGATCAGCTTTTGCAACTTTTCCAACACTTCTCTAGCAGCCAAAGAATCTTTCGCTTGGACTTGTTGCATCACCCGCCCTACTTTACTTGCTAGATTTGCTTTTTCCAAACGCGCTACTTTCCGGGTTTGGTTTTGTGCAAACAACGTAGGTGCCGCTACTGCCATAACCAACACTGCCCACAATACTTTTTTCATAACACGCTCCTTTGTAGTATGGGGAGTTCAACCTCTCCCTACATATACTATACCGTTTCTGTATTTCCGCTACAAGGGTCTTTGGACCCACGAGTCCTCTGGGCCTTTTGGCTAGTAGCTAAACTCCCCACCGTCGTAAATAGTAACGGTGGTACCGTTTTTAAGCCGGGCGGTTACTTTTTTATTTTCCGTATTGATTAAATCCCAGTGGAGCGACGAATCGTTAAACCCTAACTTTTCTTTCAACTTTTTATCCAATTTTGCTTGCGGGCCGGTCAGCGTATCGGCGTAACTGGCGCCGACGGCTACGTGGCAGTTGCCGTATTTCCCGCCGAAGTTTTCATCGTACAGAATATCGGCCATGAATTTAGTGATTTTGGAAAACCGCCTGTCGGTAAGCGAAAACTCACCGATTTGGCTGGCTCCGCGGTCCATGGCCAGCATTTTACGCACGAACTCGGCACCTTGCTCGGCATCCGCTTTAACAACGCGCCCATTTTTGAACTCCAAACGTACCCCTTTAACGTAGTTGCCGCTTCGGTACGAGGACAAATCGGCAAAGTATACCCCGCGCGTACCGCGCCAATCGGGCGAGGTAAAAATTTCAAACGACGGTACATTACACCCGCCACCCGCAATAAACTGGCGGTTTTCGCCCAGTCGAA
>JAKSPG010000032.1 GCA_024405075.1 Elusimicrobiaceae bacterium
GCAAAATAAAAACTGTTTTACAGGCCGTTTAGGTATAAAAGCATTTACGTTATTTGTGTTGTTGGTGGTCGTTCTCATCATTGGTATTTTGGCCGCCATAGCCTTACCGCAATATAAGATTGCGGTGGCTAAAGCTCGCATGACGCAGTTAGTTACGGTGGGTAATTCTGTGGTCCAAGCGCTAGAGCGCTATTACCTAGCCGACGGACAATACGCTTCCAATTGGGAAGAATTGGACATAGATATCGCGCATAGTGAGATTTCGGGTACCCGGTTATACGGACAGGCCGGATGGTATTTAATGCTTTCTACTACCGATGGCGAAGGAATGGCTATATATTCGTATGGGGATAGTTTTTTGCCGGGTATTTTTTTAATATTTGGTTATTCGCATGCGAATCCAGCATTTTGGGCCAACAGAAGGGCTTGTTATGCGGCGGCTACTAACGCAACAGCTAACGTTGTGTGTAAAAATGCAACAGGGAAAGCAACGCCTGATGGCGATTCAGGCTACGGAGCTAATAATATCTATTATTTCCAATAATACACCGCTAAAATGACGGCGCCGAGGACCCAGCGGTAATATACAAATACATCAAAGGTGTGCGTTTTGAGGTAGCGCATGAGTCCGCCTATTACCAGCACCGCTGCGATAAACGCACTTAAAAATCCCGCCGCCAACGCACCGTTTAAATCCGCCGGAGTTAATTGGCTGGCTTTAAGCACCACGGCTCCCGCAATAACAGGAGCAGAGAGTAAAAAGGAAATCCGTGCGCTGATACTGCGCGAGAGACCTAAAAATAAGGCAGCCGTAATGGTAATACCACTACGTGATACTCCGGGCATAAGCGCAAGCGCCTGCGCACAGCCGATTAAAAAGACCGTTTTGAACGAGACATCAAATAAGTCCCCTTGCGCTGCGTGACTTGTTTTCCGGTCGGCTGTCCATAAGATGAGGGCAAATACTATTAAATTAACGGCAATCAACACCGGGTGGCGCAAGGCAGTATCGGCCCAATCGTCCAAGAAAACCCCGGCTATCGCCGCAGGGATAGTGGCCGCCGCCAAGTACCAAAGCAGGCGTCCTTGGCGTGAGCGCGGAGCGGTAAACCCTTGTTTAATTAACACCCACCAATCTTTCCAAAAATACAAAAGCACCGCCAGTAACGTAGCCGCGTGGAGCATGACGTCAAACGCAAGTCCCTGGTATTCCTGTCCGCGCAAATACGGCAACAATACCAAATGGGCGGAACTGGAAATCGGCAAAAATTCGCCCAACGCTTGTAATAAACCCAATAGGACGGCATCTAAAACGGTCATATTTATTCTCCAAGAATTACAGATTGTACAGATAAATTATCATCTAACTGTATCACCGCAAATGCTCCCGGCTTAAACGGGACAAATTGCCCGGTAAGTTGCTGGTATACACAGGAAACATTGGGATTATGTCCCACGGCGGCCAGTGTGTCATGGTGTTTTAGTTGTTCGCGTAAAAAATCGGTCACTTCGTTATCGGATAGAAATCCGTTTAATTCATTAGCTTGCTGTAATGGCACTTGTAGCACCGGGGCTATGATTTGCGCCGTCTGTGCCGCGCGTAATAGCGGGCTGTGCAGCAAAAGCTGTGGTTTTAAGTTCCGTTCCTGTAGGCGCGTAGCCGTTTGTCGGGCTGTTTGGCAACCCTGCGGGCTTAACGGACGTTGTGCATCGGAATTAACACGGGCTTCCCCACAAGAGAGGGCGTGGGCGTGACGGATTAAAATTAATGTTTTCATACTTTGAATATACGGCGCAAAAATGCAATAATAAAAGTAAGTCCTTTTATTTTACTATTTATGCGTTATTCATGGAACTAATTTACGCACATTATCCTTCGCTGGAGAAATCCTTTTTGCAATTGGCCGGGCAACGCCGCAGGTTGGAACCGTGGCTGGTGGTATGCGCTTCGCGCGCTATAGCACAACGTTTGCGTGAGGAACTGGCCCGTCAACAAGGTATAGTAGCTAACGTTCATTTTTGCACGGGTTCGTCGCTTTTATACAAGTTGGATAGCGAGGCCGGCCCTGCTGCACCGCTCTTTCCGCAAGACCACTTGCGCGATTTTTTACTCAAAGACATTTTGTCCGAGCCGGGCCTGGACCGCTACCCCGTTTCGCGCGGGCTGGTCAGCGCGCTCAAAGAGGCCCTACGCGATTTGGCGGACAGTTTAGTTCCTGCCGAAGTGTTGGAAGAACACCTCTTAACCTTACCGCAGGAAGAATTTGCCCCGGAACGGGAGCGTTTTGCGTGGTTGGTGCAGGTATATAAACGTTACGTACAGCGCGAAGCAGAGCTGCCGGGATACCGTCCCTACCAAGCACTTTTTGAGCGCGCGTTGCAGCAGGCGGAATCGTCGGACTATTTAAAAAATTTCACTAAAATTATTTTCTACGGTTTTTATGATATGCCCGGGCGGCAGTTGGAGCTATTCAATCAGCTCCGCCGCCACTATGCGGTGACGACTTTTGCTCCGTACGTAAAATATCCGGCCTACCAGTTCGCTCGGAAATTTTTTGAAACCAACTATGTGGGGTCCGCTTCGCCCCTTACGGATGCAAACGCAGACGATTCCGGAGCATTAGGGGCGGCCGCCCCGTGGCTGTTTGCCCCGCAAGGGGACGCCCCGGCCGCAGGCGTGCGGTTGGTATCAGCGGCTACTACGCAAAGCGAAGTGTTTTTTGTGGCCAAAGAGATTTTGCGCCTGATGGAAGAAGAAGGGTATAATCCTGCGGACATCGGCGTAATTGCACGTACGCAGGGGCCGTATCAAACGTTGGCGCGCCGGATATTTGCCCAAAACAAGATTGCATTAAATGCCTCGTTTTCTCACCCGTTGGATAAATTCCCGCTGGGGGTTTTCTGCCTCAATTTACTGATGCTGGAGCAAAACGGTTTTGATAGGCAAAGCGTGCTTTCGGTGTTGTCCAGCCCGTATTTTCAATCATCTAAAAAACAAGTTTGGCGGATGTTGGCGGAAAAGTCGCTGGTGAGCTTGCACCTAAGCCAATGGCGCGATTTATTGCCGTTGACGGACGGATTTGACCCGGAATTTTTAACCTGGCTTGAAGCATGCCACCGCCAGTTACAATTTCTACAGCAGCCCGGTTTGTGGGCAGACAAATGTGCTCGTGCCCAACAATTTTTAGCGGAAAATATAGACCTTTCTTCCTTGCAAGGTAAAGAGGTGGAAATTTACCAGCGTATCAGCGCATGTGTGGCTTCGTTGGCGCAGTACCGGGTGGTGCGCGACGCTTGTTTGCCCGGGGAATTTATCCGCGAGCTGGTAGATGCGTTATCTTCGCTTTGTTTTAACGAGGTAGAGAGCGTAGCGGGCGGAGTTACATTTACCGATGCGTTGCGCGCGCGCGGCCTTCGCTTTAGGGCCGTATTTTTACTGGGCATCAACGAAAAAGTTTTCCCGCAGTTACTGCCGGAGGACCCGATTTTCCGGGACCGCTACCGCTACATCGTGCGCGATGTGTTAGGGTATTGGGTGAGCCAAAAATCGGAGCGCACGCAGGAAGAACGGTTGCTGTTTTTTACCGCTTGTTCGGCCGCGCGCGAGCGATTGTACGTTTCATACGCTTGCCGGGGAACGGACGGAAAAGAAACCGTCCCTTCCGTGTACGTGGCCGAGCTGGCGCGCGCCACCCGCCAAACGTGGAACGCCGCGGATAAGCCGCTTGTCAGTGCACATCTGGCCGGGCAGTTAAGCGGTTTAAACCCATTATTATTAACACCGAAAGAAACTTCCTGCATGGTGATGTTGCACGGCAAAGACGTCCCGGAAAATTACCGCAAGGCCGGGTTGTATACTTCGGCAATCTCTCGTTCGGTACGTGCGGCTGCATCACTTAAACAAACGGGACAAATTGGTGCGTTTGACGGCTTTATCCAAAGCGGAGAAGTTATTTTTCAAGCCAGCCAACAGGAAGGATTTTCGCCCTCTGCCTTGCAAGATTTAGCCGCATGCCCGATGAAATATTTTCTGCGCAAAGGGCTGCACTTGGCCGATAAAGAGCAAACTTACAGCCGTGGTGAGTGGGCCGCCGATAAGCGCGGCAGTGCGTATCATAAAGTGTTGGAGGAGTTTTATAAACAAGTCCGGCGGTTGGGCGGCGTGCATAATTTGTTCGGTACCGGTATTACCGAGTATGTAAACCACGCGCTGGATAAACATTACACGTTGCAAAGTTACCGTGACTTTGGCATTTACCCTGTGGTGTGGGGAATGATTCTAAACGACATGCGCGCCAAACTGCAGGCTTTTGTCACGGCGGACGTAGCGGCACTGGGGGAATTTGTGCCGTCTTATTTTGAGCGGGAATTTTCCGCCTTGCAAGTGCCGGATTTGCCTTTTCATTTGCGCGGGATTATTGACCGCATTGATACCAACGCTCACGCTAAAACGTTTCAAGTGGTTGATTATAAATCGTCACGCAAAGGTACCGGCGATTTGGTTAAGTCATTTTTTACGCACCTGATTTTCCAGCCGTTTCTTTACGCGCTGGCCGCCGGCAAGTTACCCGATTTAAACGGTTGGTCTGTGCAGGGAGCGTGTTTGTTATCCATTAACAAAGGATACGATAAACGGGAACTAACTGCCGAACAGCTGGAAGTGTTGCGTGTGCGAGCTAATCAGTTTTTAACACAGTTAGCGCAACTGGTGCGCACAGGGAAATTCTTTTTAAGCCCATCCGATTTATGTACCTATTGTCCATACAGTTCGCTGTGTCGTAAAGACAGTTACGCCTGCTTATTGCGTGCGCGCAAAAGTGAAGCTTACCAACAACTGGAGGAGGCCCGCTATGGCGTATGAATTAGCTGAAGACCGCGCCCGGGTGCAAACCCACCTGGAGGGTAACATGGTGGTGGAGGCCGGGGCGGGCACCGGAAAGACGACGCTCCTGATTGAGCGCATTTGTTTGGCGGTACTCGCACAAGGGCTGGCGGTGGAAAAAGTGGTAGCGTTGACATTTACCGAAAAAGCCGCTGCGGAAATAAAAAACCGGCTCATAACGGCTCTGCACCGGGTTATCCGCGCCGTGCAACCGGGAACTACCGGCCCAAACGGCGAGGATCCGCTGGTACAACTGTTGCAACAGGAGTTTGGCTTAACTGGTCAGGAAATTTTACCTCGTGCACAAACGGCACTCATGCATTTGGACCGCGCCAGCATTGGCACGATACACAGTTTCTGCGCTGATATTTTACGCACATTTCCGCTGGAAGCCGGTCTTTCTCCACAGGCGCAAATTGACGCAGGCCCCAAAGCTGCGCGACTTTTTGAAGCGCGGTGGAATACCTTTTTGGAGGAAGAATTGGGCCTAAATGCCCCGCGGGCCGACCAGTGGGAAGCGGTACTTTCGGAGATTTCGCTTGCGGAACTGAAAGATTTTGCCCGCGAACTTTGCAGCGGCAAAATAGAACAGTATCAATATTATTCACACAGCCAAATGTTGGCCGGCGTGTGTGAAGAAAAATCCCGCCAGGCCTACGCGTGGAGCACGCAGTATTTAGAAGGAAAAACCGCCAAACCACAAAAAAAAAAAAAAGCGTTAAACTGGGCGGCGCAGTCCCTCAAACGCTCGGCCGCGTTCCTGCGCGCAGAGCCGGTAGACCCGCCGCTTGAGTTGCCCCCGGCCCTAACGGCTACCCCTCCTAAGGGCTGGCCGGAAGATGACTTTGAAGCCGCACGCGGACTTGTGCAATTTGCCCTTAAAATGCAGCCGGAAAAACAGCATTTGTTTCAGCAGGCTTTTGCACTGGTGGAACCGGTGGTCACTCAAATCCGCAGGGAGTTTGAGCAGGAAGGAATTTTAAGTTTTGATGACTTAATTGTCAAAACGCGCAACCTCGTGCGCGATGACTTATACGTCCGGCGGTTGTTAAAAGAAAAACTGGACGTCCTGTTTATTGACGAATTTCAAGATACGGACCCGGTGCAGGGGGAATTGCTTTTATTCTTGGCGGAAGAAAAAAGTACCTGCGCCACACGCTGGCAAGACGTACGTTTGACCCCTGGTAAGTTGGTGGTGGTGGGGGACCCCAAACAATCCATTTACCGCTTCCGCGGGGCGGACATCACGGCCTACGAACTGTTTACACAACTGATTTTAGACCAAGGCGGCGAGAAGTGTTTCCTGCGCCGCAACTACCGCAGTACGCCGGATATCGTGGCCGTGGCCAATGCCGTTTGTCGCCGTGCCATGGTACAGCAGACCGCTTTCCAGCCGGCATATGAGCCAATCTTCCCCACCAAACCGGCCGTTGGCGGCAGTGTTAGGTGGCTATTTGTCAAGGCACCCGCGGACGGGGCGTTAGCGGATGATTTTCGCGATAACCAGGCCCAAGTGATTGCCGATTGGATTAGCCAAAATGTCGGTACGCTTACGCTAGCTAACGGCGAAAAACTGGCTTATAAAGACATTGCCATTTTGTCGCGCGCGTCTACTACGCTTTCCCCATACACCGAGGCTTTGCGCCGCCGCGGTATTGCATTTAATGCGGAAAGCGAAAAAGATTTTTTTAAACGCCAGGAAATAAACGATTTGCTAAATTTCTTGCGTGTGGTGGATAATCCGTCGGATAAAACGGCCCTGGTAGGCGTACTTAGAAGTCCACTGGGCGGCTTAAGTGACGAAGAGATCTACCAACTTGGCGTACGTAACGAACTGTCCGTGTACGCGCACCCGTCCGATGCGGATGTGGCGAATTTGTATCAACTGATTTTGTCGTTTTCCCGCCAAGTCGGGCATATGGACGTGCAGGAATTTTTAGAAGATGTATTGCAAACGACCTTCTTGCCCGAAGCGTGTGCCGGAGCGTACGACGGTGGTCAAACGCTTGATTTATTAACCCGGCTGACGCAAACGGTACAGCAGGTAACGGGGCAGAAACCTGCCACGCTGGGACAATTTTTGGCGTGGGTGCAGGAAGCGTTGGATACGTCGCCGGAGATATTCGGTGTGGCTCCTGCCGATGCGCAAGACGCAGTCTGCGTGATGACGGTACATAAATCCAAGGGGTTGGATTTCCCGGTTGTTATTTTGGCAGACTTGTCTAAAAAGGAAGCGGCGGCGGTTTCCGCACCGGATACACATCTCTTTTCGTGGCAATATAACATGCACGGCCTGCGTGTGGGGAAAGTTTGCGATGCTAATTTAGCTTTTTTGGAAGAAGAACAAAAAAAGCACGAGCGGTGTGAGGAAGTACGCATTTTGTATGTGGCACTTACCCGTGCCAAAGAATTACTCCTCTTAACAGCCGATGATCGCAAAGGGGCCGCGAAAGCGGCGGCGCCGTTTGTAAATGCCGGGTTGTGGCCGGATGGCGCCGAGGAGGTGGGGGGCGACGAAGTGCGCGTGCCCGTATCGTATTTTGCGTATGATAAACCGGCGCATTTCCTTTATCGCGCAGCGGTTAGGGAGCAGCCATCATTTGATTTGGCGCAGTTGCCTGCTTGGCAACAGGCCTATCAGGCGCGGCAAGCGCGCTACGAAGCATTGCTGGCAAGTTCCAGATTAACCCCCAGCCAGCGCGCGGATGAAACCACCACCTTGACACCCGCCCAACAAGCCGCGGCGGAAGTGGGGACCGTTTGTCACCGGGCGTTGCAGCTTTTATTTACCGGTAATGATATGTCGGTGCCACAAGCACTGGCGCGCGCCGCCGCGCAAAGCGGTTTACCTACGCGAGAAAAAGAAGCCGCTGAAATTTTGGTGCCGTTTACACAGTCTGCCTTGTTTGCTCAGTTGCAAGCGTGTGAATTGTTGGCGGCCGAGATGCCCTTTTCGTCGCTGGGTGAAGGCGGCGTAGTGGAAAGTGGTGTTATGGATGCGGTTTTCAAGCGGCCCGATGGCACGATATGGGTGGTAGACTATAAGACGGACCAACTGCCCCCGGCCGGCCCGCAAGCGTTGGTGGAAAAATACCGCCCGCAACTGGCCGTGTACGCATGCGCCGCGGCACAGTTATTTGCGCCGGCGCGGGTAGAAACGTCGCTCGTGCTACTTCGCAGTGGGGAACACCTGGCGGTGTAGCGGTTTGATTGATTTGTGGACTACTTTCTACCGTAAAAGATAAATTGCTAAAATCTAAAAAAGTATGTATGAGGAGAAAATTATGTTTGATAAATTGGGACAACTCAAAGATCTATGGAAACTCAAAAGCCAAATGGAAGAAATCAAAAAGCGGCTGGACAATATGGTTATCAAGGTGGACAGCCCGCGCCATTTAGTGGAGATTACCATTTCCGGTTCGCAGGAAGTAAAGGAAGTGCGGGTGGACGCGCTGGCTAAGAACTTTTCCGAAGCGGAAATTGCTGAGGACATTAAAGCTGTTTTCAATAAAGCCGTGCGCGACAGCCAGGCCATGGCCGCACAAGCCATGGGCGGTTTGGGTGCGATGCCGCAAGCATAATGGATTACCAAAATAAACACATTGCCGTGTTCGGAGCGTCGGAAGATCCGTCCAAATACGGCTACAAGATTTTAACTGCTCTGGCGGCTAACGCCTTAAACGTGTATGGGATTAACCCCAAAGGCGGCCACGTCAAGGGGTATACCTTTTTTGCTTCGTTGGCTGACGTGCCCGTACAGATAGATGTGGCGATTATGGTCGTACCGCCCGCAGCTTTGCCCGGCGCAGTGGAACAGTGCATTGCAGCCGGCGTACGCGAGATTTGGTTTCAGCCGGGTGCGCGGCTGGAGAGTGCCTACCGGGCGGCACAAAAGGCCGGGATGAAAGCCGTAAACGGGTGTTTTATGGTGGAAAACGGATTTTGGTAATGACGAAATTTCCCGCTGAATTTTTTCGCTTAGGGTTAGGAAGCTGGCCGTTTGGCGGCGGGTACGATTGGGGCCCGCTGGATGAGAACGCGGCCCAAAAAGCCGTGCTAACGGCGCTGGACGCAGGCGTTAATCTTATAGACACGTCCCCGGTGTACGGTAACGGCCAAAGCGAGGAATTTTTGGGCCGTTTGCTTTCGGGCCGCCGCGGGAGAGTGTTTTTGGCCGGTAAGTGCGGACTTGTTAAAAACGGCAGTTGGACGGACCACGATTTGCGCCCACAAACGATTCGCCGGCAACTTACCGAAACGCTTTGCCGGTTGAAAACCGATTATTTGGACCTCTATCAAATCCACTACCCGGACCCGAAAATCCCCCTGAACGAAGCCGTAGGTACATTGGTGCGTTTGCAAGAAGAGGGGAAGATTCGCGCGATTGGTTTATGTAATGTATCGGCGGCGCAAATTCGGGCCGCGGCGCAAGCGGCAGAGATTTTTTCGGTACAAAACGAGTATTCGCTTTTGCACCCGCAGGCGGGGGAAAAGGTGTTTGATGTCTGTGGCGAGTTGGGCATTTATTTTATCGGCTATGGCGTATTATGTGGCGGCATTTTAAGCGGTAAATACAAAACCGCGCCGAATTTGCGCCGCGCCGATGCTCGCAATTATTTTTATAAGTGCTACCGCGGCGAAGCGTTTTTAACCGCGCATGAAACCGTAGCGCAGGTGCAAGAATTAGCCGCACAAAAAAAGTGTTCGGCCGCGGCTGTTGCCATCGCGTGGGCGTTGGCGCGGGCGGGAAGTGTGTTGTTCGGCGCGCGCACGGCCGAACAAGTGCGGCAAAACGCAGCGGGGGTACAGATTTGTTTAACGGAAAAAGAAATGAAATTTTTGGAGGGCGGCCATGTCACTAACTGATTTGGAAAATTACATCAAAACAATTTTCCCGTGGGTGGGTACGAATAAACTGCGCGAGCTGGTGCGGCTTATGTACGAAATTTCCAAGCGTGAAAACATCGCCCCGCAAGCCATTTTAACCCCGTCCAAAAACTTGACGTTTGAGCAAGCCAAAACCGAGCTGTTAAAACGTCGCTACCCCGTTAATTTTAAGACGGCTGACAAAAATCAATTTTATTTACCTAAATTGGAGTTAGACGAAAATCGGCGGGCCGATTTAACCCTGCGTCCGTTCTATCCTAAAACGGTTTATGTGGAAACTTCTGTCAAAAATTCTGCACTTGCGGCGCGAGTGCGCGCCGCGTTCCCCAATGCGGAGTTTAAAGAAACAGACGGTAAAACCCAGGTGGGCAGTGCGGATTTTTCCCGCCGGACGGACACCCTTCTTATCCACCAAGAAAAATACGATTTTTTAAAATCATGCCCGTGTAGTTGCGGCTCGGCCGGGTGCGGCTACAATTTAATCAATTTGGGGTTCGGCTGCCGCTTTGAGTGTGAGTATTGTTTTTTGCAACAGTATCAAAATTTACACGCGATTTTGTGGCCGGCCAATGTGGATGATTTTTTGCAAAAACTGGACGGGGGAAAATTTAACAAAGGGACGTTTGACCGCCCGCGTATCGGCAGCGGAGAGTTTACCGATTCGCTTGTTTTTGACGATATCACACAGTACTCGCAAGCACTGGTACCGTTTTTCCGCACGCGGCCGCAGTGGCAGTTTGAATTTAAAACAAAAAGTACCAATATCGGCGGACTTTTGGCGGCGGACTGGTGCGAAAATGTGGTGGTGTCGTGGTCGGTTAATGCTTCTAGAATTACAGATAAGGTGCAGATTATGTTTGAAGATATCGAAGAGTTTG
>JAKSPG010000033.1 GCA_024405075.1 Elusimicrobiaceae bacterium
TGTTGGCGCTGGGCAAAGGTGTTGCCCGCAGGGAGGCGCAAATAGAAATCCGACTTAGGATTATATTGATTCCCAAAAGGCGGTACAAACAGATAGGGACGGCTGTACGTGTAGTATTGGGGCAACGCGGTGGCCGCAAACGTAATATCCCGCGGCGAAAGAGTGCGGTTGGAAACGAAGAACGACAAGGCATCCGCCACGTTTTTGTTTAGCGTCTGTAACGGATCTTGTGCGGAATCCGTTGTGATAAATTGTTCGGCTACCGGGTAAAAATCTTGACCGTTGCGCAATTGCAATACTTTAGCCGATTTCTTTTTTTTCGGCTGTTTTTTCTCTTTCGGTAACGCTTGGGTGGTGGGGGGATTATTTTCGCCATCCACTAAGGTTACTTCGCTGGCGGCGGCTTGCTCAATAAACGGGTCCAGCTCGTTGGTCAAGTTAGTTTGAGCTTGTTGCAAGTTTTTATCTAACACTTGCACAAACTTAGCCGGTTTTTGTTCTAATTGATAGTGCGTTTTTAACCAGTTAAAATAGTTCTCTTGCCCGAGGCGGAAATCCCGCTTGTTTTCTTGTTTGGAGAGGCGTTTAAAGGTTTCAAATAACCGCTTGACAGAAATTTTGGCGTTGCGGGTGGTGCGGTTTACCTGGTTGATAGTTTCCTGGTCTTGGGCTCCTTGCATTAAAAACTGGTTCCACTCGTCAGTAGATAAAAACGCGTGGTAGGCCTTTTCCATAGCCAACTCAATGGCGTACGGATCGGCAGAGGTCAAGTTTTGCTCGGCCTGGTCGGCTACTTTGGACAAGGCCGTCAAGCGGGCCAACAGGTCCATGCGTTGGCGAATGGGAGAAGCTACTTGTTTGGTCAGCAGATCGTAGATAGAATCTAACGCCTGCGTGTAGTATAACGGGTCGTGCGCGGCGCGTTCCTGGTTGGCTTGCAACATGGACGATTCCAGCGCACTAATCAGCAACGCTCGGTCCGCTTGTTTGGCTTGTGAAAGTTTCTTTTCGTTGATCTCATTAACGGACGAACGCAACGCTTCCAACGCCAGTAGCAGTTGTGCGTTTTGTTGGGGTGTGCGGGAATCTAGTTTATCGTTAGAGGACGAAAAACCCAACCGGGTTCCCTGTTCGGGTAACGACGACAAAATAACCGATGAATAACGGTTGGCGGCTTCGTCCAACGTGTTATCTTCCAAAATGGTTTCTATATTTTCAAAATCAAAGTTAGCTTGGGCGTGGACCACAGGAGTGAAACACATCCCCGCGCATACGGCCAAAAAGACGGACAATTTAGGTTGTGACATGGTTTTCCTCGTATCATTAATGAAGTATAAATACATACGTATTTTATTTGTTTGTGAGGCGGCTTGTCAACAAAAATTTCAGGCATACGTTATAAGACGGGTGTTATGAGTATTACTACTTGGAAAGGATGCCGGGCCTAGATGCATCTAAGGGGAGGAAATTGTGGAAAAAAATTTGTGACCTGTTTTATGGACGGGGGTTTGCAGCGTAGGTGTTGACCAATATCATCACCGCAATGAGGGATAAAAATACAAATCCTGTGAAAAATAATACCACTTGGTGAACGAAAAACAGTAGAGTTCCCGCATACAGAAACAGCCACATATATGGATTAGACAAAGGGGCCTGCGTGTAACGCAACAGAGCGATCATGTTGCGGAATAGTTTTGTCCATCCCCACACGAGAAGTAATCCGCCCGCAATCAACAGAGGCCGTAGGAGTTTTTCCTGTTGGGTCATAAAAGAGTGGTCCGGATTAGTAAAGAAGTGGATGATAATAGCACACGCCAACCAGCCGAAAATCCAGCACCTCAATGATACGATAAAGATAGTACACTTTTTCATGTGAATACCCCTGCTTACATTCTAAATTGATTGTATCATATTGTGTCATGCTAATGGTGGGTTGGCTCTTGTTCCAGTGCATAACGACGTAAAGAAATGAAGGCCTTGCTTTCTACAATTCCCAACGTGTTAGCTTACCAAAATCTTACCACTTTTGGCTTAAAACCGTTAAAAACTGTTATAATGGCTTAAGAGAGCGAGTTTTAATAAGACCACACAAGCCGTAAGCAAACCAATGTGCAAAATCACGTCGCTAAACTTCACTTTACTTCTACAAATATGCTATAATAATATAACACAAGGGCCATTAGCTCAGTTGGTAGAGCAGACGCCTCTTAAGCGTAAGGTCGTGAGTTCGAGCCTCACATGGCCCACTTTTTTTAGTAGTTCAATTCAATCACAAAGCGGACGGATGGCGGAATTGGTAGACGCGTACGCCTTAGGAGCGTATGGATCACTCCGTGAGGGTTCGAGTCCCTCTCCGTCCATATTTTTCTTCTTTTTTTGATAGTAAGGAGTGTAATGATGTCCATTTTCAAAACAGCCCAAACCGGGGAAGTAAAAACAAAGCAAATCAGCAAGGAGGGCTGCCGAGTTGTTCTGTCGGTAGAAGCCGTGCCGGAACTGGTCAACCGCGGGTTTCAAAATGCGGCCGTACAGGTGCAATCCCGCGCACAAATGCAGGGTTTCCGCGCCGGGAAGGTACCGCTTGATTTAGTTAAACAAAATTTCGGTAACCATATTAAGGAACGCGCGTTGGATTTAACGGTCAAAGCCGCTATCGGCGCGGCCGTAGCACAAGCCAAGTTGGATGCGGTCGGCGTGCCTACCCTTACAAAAGCCGATTATATCCACTTTGAAGAAAACAAAGCTTTTTCGTTTGAAATTGCGGTGGACGTTGCCCCCGAATTTGAAGTGCGCGACTATAAAGGTATTGAAATTACCAAAAAAGCCGACACCGCCAGCGAAGCTGATGTAACGGAGAATTTAAACCGTGTGTTAGATGCCAACGCTCGCTTGGAAAGTGCGAAGGACGGTGCGGTTATTGACGATAAATGCTACGCGGTTATCCACTACAGCGGTAAACGCAACGGCACAGATGATTATAAATTAAGTGCCGATAGCGAACTGGTGGATATGTCCGCCCCGCAAACCATGCCCGGCTTGGCCGAAGCGTTAAAAGGCCTTAAAAAAGGTGACGTCAAGGACGTGGAAACCAAAGAAGGGAACGATACGATTTCGTACCACGTAACGGTGGACGATATCAAAAATAAAATCGTGCCGGCGTTGGACGACAATTTTGCCAAAGATATGGGTTTTGAAACGTTAGACGCTTTGAAAGCCAAAGTAAAAGAAAGTTTAGATGCCGAGGCCAAACAAGCTTCCCAGCGTGATGAAGTGGCACAGATTGAAAATCACCTCGTCAAAATGAACAATTTTGCCTTGCCGCAAAGTTTGGTGGAAGAATATACAGAGTCTTCTTTACATAACTTTGTGCACAACATGACGCAGCTGAAACCCGAGCAACTGTCGGAGGAGCAACACAAAGCGTTTGAAGAACGCATCCGCCCGACGGTGGAAAAAGACCTGCGCATTGGTTACATTGTACACGCTATTGCCAAAAAAGAAAATTTGGAAGCCACGGATGCCGATTGGCAAGCCGAGTTGGATAAGAGCTTGGCTTCGTCTCAAAATAAAAATGACGAAAAGAAAATCAAAGCTTTTTTTGATGAGCGTAAAGCGCACATTTTGGCTACGCTTACCGAACGCAAGGTGTTTGATTTCTTAAAGAAAGAAGCGGTTATTAAATAAGATTAACCGTTACCTATAAATTTCCGCCCGGCGTAGTATACGCCGGGCGGTTATTTTTGACCTAAAAGAAAACCCCCGGGTTGTTGCGCCGGGGGAATAAGTTGGTTTATGGTGCTTTTACTGGTGCATATCGTACGGACTCGGGATAGAGAAGTGAGCGGCCTCGTTTACAATCTGCTCGCGCCACTGCTCTTTTGCTTTCGCATCATTTTCAAGTTGAGAAGGAACACGTAGCTCAAAATACACCTCTCCCTGGTCAAATGTTCTATAGATGCGCAGCCACCCACGGTGGTAGTCCTGGTCGTTGTTATACCCGGACATAATTACATTCCCATCGGAGAACTCAATCAGCTCATACGCGTCTTTAGTAGAGAAATCCGTTTTGGCCGTATTGATGCAATCATCACGCCATATGACGTTATAGCCGTCCTCTGCCCAGGGAGCTTTCAGCCAGTCAAGATCCCACGTAATTAAGAGGGCAACATCTTCCCGTCGGTATTTGTGGGTATCCAAATAATAGACGTTACTCGTTTGTGTTTCGCTAAAAACACCTCCGGAAAAGTCGCACCTGAGAAGCAGGTTATTCCCGGCGAATTTTATTTTAGGGGCCTTTTCGCACGGCCCTGCATACCGGAAAGAACTGTCTGAAGTTTCAGCTTCGCTGGTAGCCCTATCAAGCTTTTGTTGTACAAAAGCGGCAGTCGCAGAGCGGGGTTGGGCCTTGGCGGAAGAGCGCGGGGCCGCCGCCTTTGCACGTGCTGCCGGGATGGTCGTTTTGGCATAAGACGCCGCCGGAACCAGCAACACTGCCACGATTAACGTTCCTAACAGAGTGGTAAGTTTTCTCATAAGTCCTCCCATGAACCGATGAATTAGAATATTTATAGTATAAGCCGTAGGGGTGGTTTTGTCAAGGGGGATAAGGCTTAAGCGGAATGTGCTATAATTTGTATATGGGAAAACGGCGCTATTTTTTGATTTTTGGATTGGTGGTATTGCTGGGCCGGTTCTGTGCGGCGCAGGAAGTTCCGGTGGCGCAAACGGGCAATAAACCTGCATTGGCAACGGCGCGGTTGGAAAGCAATCTCAACGAAGCGGCCTTGTATAAAAGCGTGCTGGATTATTCTTTGCCGGCCGACCTTGCCGCTACTGCCCAAAAATGTGCGAATGCAGACCCGGATACCTGTTATTTTTCTTTTAAACCGTACGAAAGCGCTGCCGAGCCTACCCAAGCGGCCGCGGCTAATTTGGAGCTGGCGGTACTTTCTTTACAGCGCGGACAAGTAAAACAAGCGTTGCAGCATGTAGATAAAGCTGTATCTCTTAACCCCGACGATCCGTTTGCCAAACTTACCCAGGGCTGGATGTTGGTAAGTGCCGGCAAATATAAGAAAGCGCGCCAATCGTTTGAAGATCTTTTCTACTTGACGGCTGATTTTGAATATGTTTCTTCCGCTAAATTAGGTGACGCATTGGCGTGGTATTTAAGCGGACATAAGGACAAGGCCGCCTCGGAACTACAGTATTTGTATACGTCCAATCCGTACGCGATTTCGTTTGTGTCATTTATGCTGGGGCGTATTGCCGCTGAAATGAAAAGCACTAAAAAGTTAGCTCCTGTATTTTTACAACAAGCTTTGTCGCACGACGAGAAAAATTACGCGGCCGCCAAGTTATACGCGCAACTGGCCGAAAAAGAAAAAAACAAATTACACGCTTGGCAGTATTACGCTACGCTTTACAGTTTGGACCCGCAAAATAAAACATTGGCCCAAAAAGTGGCTTCTTACGCTCCGTTATTTGGCGATAAAAGTATTGATTACCTTTTCTACCTGCGTTTGGAACAGCCGATCGTGCATGTGATGCCGTCTACTCCCTCGCCAAAAGTAAAAATGGCCCTGTACGCCAACCGCGAGCAGGTTCCGCAACTGCTTCAAGCGGCTGCCGTAATGGGTTCCGGCGCGTTACGCATTACAGATGAAAAATTAGGAGAAATTTTACGCGGCCCGGCGTATACGGAAAAACATTTGGAGTTTAACGAACAAACCGGCGGCGTGGACGTAACGGATGCCCGCGGTCATGTGGAATTTTCAACCAAACGCCCGTTTACGGTCCGGTTAGATAAAGCGTCCCATACCTTGCTGGTGCGTAACGTGCGGGCAGCGTCCATGTTTGCGGCTGACTTAAGTGATAAAGAATTAAAAGGCTCGCTCACGGTTGTGCCTACCGAGGCGGGGTTTATGCTGGTAAACAATGTGTACGCGGAAGATTTAATTCCCGCCCTGTTGGCTACCCAAGCACAAGAGATTAAGCACGAGGCCGCCTTAACAGCCCTGGCTGTGGTATTCCGCTCTGCTTTGTTAGCGGCGGTAGATCAACAACCACAGGCTCCTTATCACATCACAGATAACGACCCAACTTTCCATTTTGGCGGTATCAATTTAATTTTCAAAGATTTGTTAGAGGCTTCTACTAAATCCAGCCAAATCCGGCTCACGCAAGCGCAAGCGGACTATTATACCGATTGCGGGGTTGTAACGGCGGACGGACTGGAAAACACAGCATCTAAACCGGGTTATGTATTCTCGCCCGCCAACGTCAGCAAGTACATCCTGTCCAACCCGCCAGCGGATTTATATTCCCGCCCACAGGACATGACTCAATGGGCCGGTATCAAATGGATCTACTTGTACGAAGGAAAAGAGATAGAGGATCGTCTTGCCTACAAAAAGAACATCGGCCAACTGCGTGCAATTACCCCACTGCGTGTAACGCCGCAAGGACGTGTTTTGGCCATGCGCTTTGAGGGCAGCAAAGGCACTTACGAAACCCAAACCCCGCAGGAAACATCTTTTATTTTAAGTGCGGGGACCATGCGCTCCAACCTGTTTGATATCGTGCCGATATATAAAGGGAAAAGAATCAAAAGCGTCTTGGTGCGCGGCTATGATACGGGGTTAGGCAAGGGCCTGTGCTTGCGCGGGGCGGACGGACTTGCTAAAAAAGGAGCGGACTACATGGCTATTATTAAATACTATTTCCCACAGGCCCGCATCCTAGACACTGCAACAGGAACGGTAAGATAAATGGAAAAAACTAAAATATTGTATTTCATCACCCGTATGGACCAGGGCGGTGCGCAAGCCAGCGTGCTTGCTACGCTAAAAAACCTAAATAAGCAACAGTTTGAAGCTTTTTTGGCCACGGGCCCCGGCGGACGTTTGGATAGCCGGTTGAAGGGTAATGAATCCCATGCCTTCTTTATTTCTGCCTTGCGTCATCCGGTACAAGCCAAATATGTGCTGCACGATTTGGTGGCTTTGGTGCAGATGGGGCTTGTGTTGCGACGCGTCAAGCCAGACATTGTACATACCAACGCCCCCAAAGCCGGGGTGCTTGGGCGCATGGCTGCGCGTATCTTTTGGCGTAAAGCCAAAGTGGTGCACACCTTTCACGGTTTAGGGTTTGCTAAAGAACACGGCGAAAAACAATTTAATTTTTTCGTGCGAGTGGAAAAGTTTTGTGCCCGGTTGACCGATGTGCTCGTTTTTGTGTCGCGCAAAAACGCATTGGAAGCCAAGCAGTTGGGAATTGTTAAAAACGTCCGCACGGAGCTGATTCGCGCCGGGATTAACTTTAGTCCCATTTTGCCGCTTAAGTTTGACCCGGTAGCTAAAAAGGCCTCGCTTAAAATTCCTGCTAACGCCAAAGTGGTACTGGCCTTGGCTAATTTTAAACCGCTTAAAAACCCCATCCATTTTGTGTTGGCTGCCTATAAAGTGTTAAGCCAGATGAAAAACGTTTATTTCATCTTTACCGGCGAAGGGCCGCTGAAACAAACGGCTGAAAATTTGGCTAAAAACTTAAGTATTGAAAAACAAGTATTATTCCCCGGTTGGCGAAATGACCCGCTGGAGCTTTTGGCCATTAGCGATGTGTTTGCCAGTGTCTCGCTTCGCGAGGGGCTTCCCATGTCGCTCTTGGAAGCGATGGCCATGTGCGTGCCGGCCGTTTGCTATAACGTGGACGGCATCAGCGAAATTGTTACCAATAACAAAACGGGTTTTTTGGTAGCGCCGTGCGACATTAATACATTTGCCGAAAAATTAAAAGTGCTTTTGCGCCATACGGCCCTGCGCGAGCGTTTTGAAGCCGCCATTGACCACCGGGACTTCTCGGAATTTACCGTTTCCACGATGGTTAAAAAGCAGGAACGCTTGTACCGCAGTTTAGTGCCGCCTACTAAAAAGAACGGTGGCAAACGGCGTTTTTTCCGCCGTCGCAGGCACTTTACAAAGCACCATGGGGGAGGTTCCGATGGATTACGCCATTAACGAATTAGAACAAGAAGTTTTAACTAAAAGCCGCGAGCTTGTAGAGAAAAAAATTAAACCGTTGCGGGCCGAAATGGATGAAAAAGAGCAGTTTTCCTACGCTATGCTGGACGAGTACCGCAAAGCAGGTATGTTCGGTTTATGGCTAGCCAAAGAATACGGCGGCCGTGGCGGAGGAATTACCTGTTTGGCCATGGCTTTTGAAGAACTCTCGCGCGGTTGTGCGGGGCTGGCTTTAACGACGGGAACTTCGGCCTTGGGGGCCATCCCCATGTATTTGGCCGCTACGAAAGAACAGCGCGAGCGGTGGTGCCCGGACCTGGCCAGCGGTAAAAAATTGTGGGCCTTTGCGCTTACAGAAGCCGAGGCCGGATCAGACGCTACCGCCCTAAAAACTACCGCTATTAAAGACGGCGATTATTATATCGTAAACGGAGCCAAACACTTTATTTCCTCCGGGAAAGAGGCCGATTTTTACACTGTAGCCGTCAACACTAACCCCAGCCGTGGCGCGCGCGGGATTTCGTTACTCGTCATTGAAAAAGGAACACCCGGTTTTACGTTTGGCAAAAAAGAAACGAAAATGGGGATTCGTTCCAATCCGACGTATGAACTTGTTTTTGAAAACGTGCGTGTGCCGAAAGAAAATTTACTCGGTAGCGAGGGACGCGGTCTGTTGTATTTGCAAGAAACATTGGATTATTCCCGTCCCGGCGTAGCGGCGCAAGCGGTGGGTATTGCACAAGGCGCGCTGGATGTTACGATTCCGTATTTGCGCACGCGTAAACAATTCGGGCAGCCGATTATTACGTTCCAGGCCTTGGGACACAAAGTAGCCGAATTGGCCGCCAAAACCGAAGCCGGGCGCGCGCTTGTGTACAATTTAACGCATCGGATGGATAAGGAGTTTTTGCCTGCCGTTCAAAATGCACTTGCCAACGGAACGACGATTCACGATGAGCTTAAAAAATTAAAAGGCGCCCGCTGGACCAAATACAGCGCCGAAGCCAAACTGTTTTGCTCCAACGTAGCCATGGAAGTAGCCGACGAGTGTGTAACGCTGTGCGGCGGGATCGCGTATATGCGTGATTTCCCGTTAGAAAAATACATGCGCGATGCCAAAGTGACGCAAATTTACGAAGGCACCGTTCACATCCAAAAGAACGAAATTTTAACTGCACTCATTAAAGAATATGCCGCTAAAGATACTTCAGCAGCTATTGCTGCCGCACCCAAAACGGGTACGCTTGAGGAACTGCTGAAGGATTATTGCCATAGACGTACGTCGTCCGGCAAGCCAGCTGATATTTCGCAGGCGGAAGTCATTGTGGCCGGCGGGCGCGGCGTAGGTAAAAAAGAAGGTTTTGAGCTATTGCGAAAATTAGCTGACCGGTTGGGTGGCGAGGTAGCAGGCACGCAGCCGGCTGTAAATAACGGGTGGCTGGAGGTGTCGCGTCAAATCGGCGTGACGGGAAAAACAGTAAAACCCAAACTCTATATTGCGTGCGGTATTTCCGGCCACACGCACCACATGGCGGGCCTTGGTGGCTCACCCGTTATCGTGGCGATTAATAAAGACCTGAATGCCCCTATCATGAAAACGGCCACCTACGCCGTGGAAGGGGATTTGTACGACGTGATTCCCGCACTGCTGGAAAAATTGAAATAACGGTTGAACATCTCAAATAATGTGTAATGGCGTAACTTGTTTTGTAGTCATATATACATAAAAGTATTAAAACAGTGCTACAATACATTGTTCATTACTAAAGCCGTATTGCGGTGCATTAGGCACATATTCCCCATTAGAGAAGTAACTTTGACATGTCTGCTGTATTTTTTTATTTTCACCTTTCCAACAACAATACCATCGAGCGGGAGTTCCTCGTAGAGAGATATATAATTTGCGATTATTTTGGTTGTTGGTATCATAACAACCTCCCCAGCTCATACATAAAAAATGTTTCGCAAAAACGAGGGTTTTATCAGTAGAATGTACGGTACCAAAATCTAGGTCTAACTCTTCAAAATTGGAAGATCGTACCCCGTTGGCTAAGTAATAGGTTTGTTGGGCGTCATGTATTTTTCGTGCAAATAATTGCATTTCTGCCATACGTGATTTTAATACCGCTTTTTGGTACTGCGGCACCGCCACCGCCGCGAGTATGCCGATGATGAGTACCACGACGAGCAGTTCAATGAGTGTGAAACCAAATGTATACCCCTCACCTGGCCCTCGGCCACCCTCTCCCGCAAGGGGCGAGGGGGCAAAACCGCCCGCCGCATTCGTCATCCCGTGTCGCCGCGCCTCGTCATTCCGGAGGGTTTCTGTACGGAATATAGGCGCGGCCTGTTGGGAAGACCGCTCCTTGTTTATTGTCAGGTTTACACCTGACCTATAATTCCGACCTATATTCTTTGTATTTTCTTTTTTCATACGTTTCTCCTTTTTTTTTTTTACTAAACCTAACAAACAAAAACGGCCCCTCCCTTTTCCGCCCCTGACCTACCCCAACACCTCCCCCCC
>JAKSPG010000034.1 GCA_024405075.1 Elusimicrobiaceae bacterium
CTATTTTGTTTAGTATTTTTACTGCGGACTTTGCAGAAGGCCCACGGGGGAAAAAAATAATGCTGGACGTCGTTTTGTTTTTTGCTACATTTTGCATATAGCCCATTTATGAGGGGGGATATGTATGCAAAATAAAAGTAGTTTTACGAGCCGTTTAGGCGTAAAGGGATTTACGTTAATTGAGCTGTTGGTAGTTGTTCTTATTATTGGCATATTGGCGGCGATAGCGTTGCCGCAATACCGGGTGGCAATAGGTAAAAGTCGTTTGGCAAATGTGCAGCAAGCGGTGGAAATGATAGCCCGCTCTGCTGAAATTTATTACCTAGCTAACGGGGAATATCCTCCGGATGATATAAGAGAACTGGATATGTCCGAAATTCCCGGTTGCTTAAACTCATCGCGTATTATCTGCCCCAACTACAATTATGATTTAAATAGCGGGGCCGGATGGGGTGCATCACATGCTATTGAATGGATAAAGGGATGTTACACGACATCGGGTTTGTGCGATACCGTGTATTATGCGCAATACTTGGAACATAGTCCTACTCATGCGGGAGAGAGACATTGCGTAACCGTTGATGAATCAACGCTTTCGCACCGAATATGTAAAGCGTTGGGCGGAGTAGCAATTGCAGCTCCTTACGGGTTCCATTCGACTTATCTCCTACCCTAACTACTGATACTTTTTACTTTTCGTGCCGCCCTGGTAGGAATAGCCGTAGTCGCGCCGGATGAGTTCGCGCGCCAAGTCTTTGCCTTCGCCGTTGGTAACATCGCATAATAAGCGGAAATATTTATCCCGCCCGCAGTCGGAAAGGGTAATGGGGCGTTTATCTAAAAAATCTTTCGTAAACGCTTTGGCTTGCTGGGCTAATTTTTTTTCGCGCTGTGTTTTACCTTTTATTTCCGGTGTGTCCACTCCGCGCACGCGCACGGGGACTTTTTCGCAATAGACTGCCAGCGAGCAATTCAAATTGATTTTAAACGTATCCCCATCGTACACGGACGCTACGGACACGTTGCTAAACATTTGCCCCTGCTCCACCTCGCCGGTTTTGGTAAGCGGTTTGCCTTGTTGTTGCATAAAATACAAAATGACGACAATAATCACAGACGCCCAAAATTTTACCTGCTTTTGGGAACTGGTACGACGAGAAGAACGGCGGCGTCTACTTGGCATGTTGCTTTTTGGGAATTAGAATTCTGAGTGCCTTATGTTCTATGGCAACGTCCAGCTCGCCGTTTGCCTGGCGGACTTCGCCATCTATGTGGTAGGGGAAGCTGCCCGCACATTCCAGATGCACTTGCTTGACGCGGGATGTTTCGGTCAAGTGTCGGTAATGTTTCCAATCGTCTTTAAAAAATCCCGGGAACGCCAACGCCAGTTGCCATTTGGGCGCGGCCTGCACGGATACCATGTCCAAGAGTCCGTCGGATAAATTAGCTTGCGGCGCAATTTTGCACCCGCTCCCGTACTGTTGGCCGTTGGCAAACGCCAGCGTGAGCGGACAGCGAAACTCCTTTTTGCCGTCCACCACCATGGCCAGTGTGCGCGGTTGGTACGAGAGTACGGCCTGTAACCCCAACTTAAAATAAGGCCATTTGCCGCGCTTGCCCGATTTGCCGTATTCCATAAACTGGCGGGCAATTTCGGCTTCTAAACCGACGCCGGCTATATTTAAAAATAACTCGCCGTTGACCCGGCCGATATCACACGGGGCAATGCGTGTGTGCGGCAGTGCGTGTGCGGCCTCTTTAAATAAAAGTGGCATACCCAGTGTGCGCGCAAACCCGTTACCCGAGCCTTGCGGAATAATCCCCAGCGCCGTTTGCGTGTACGTAAGACCGTTGGCGGCTTCGTTTAATGTGCCGTCGCCTCCCACCACAATAACGGCGTGGTAATTATGCCCGGCGGCTTCGCGCGCCAGTTCGGTGGCGTGGCCGGGGGCGTTAGTCAAATAGACGTCCGCCTGCGGAAAATGCGTGCGCAGGTATTCGGCCCGTTGCGGTGCATCAGATTGTTTTTTCCCACTTTTGGGGTTTACGATAAAGCGAATTTTCATAATTTTTGAAGGGTTTGTTCATCCGGCACTTTGACGCGGTTGTTAAGTTCCAGCAGCGCATCGTGGATGCGTTCGTTTTTCAACCAGCTGATGCCAAGCCCGGCTAATTTGCCGCCGGCCGCCAGTACAAAAGCCATAAAAACAGCAAATAATACCAGGTTCATCAGCGTATTGGCGTTTTGCATCGGTACTTGCAAAATACCGTACTGGGTTTGCAGTTGCAAGTCGCTTAGCTGTACTACGGGGGCTACCGGTTGACGGCCGACAAACACCTTGTACATGCTAATAAGCGAAAAAAAGATACACAACACGCCTATACAAATAAATAAGTACCCTAAAATTTTATGCATAAAAGCTCTCCCCGTTTATTATAACAAAAACGGTTGCCTCTCGCAGGGTAGGCCGTGCATTTGATATACTTTATTATATACTCAAAAAAGAAGGTTTTATGAAAACAAGTACCGAAATCAGAAATAGCTTCCTCAAATTTTTTAATCAAAAAGGATTGCCCACAATCCCGTCCAGTTCGCTTATTCCGCACTCGGATCCAACGCTGCTTTTTACTTCGGCGGGTATGGTGCAGTTTAAGGCGAATTTTTTGGGGATTGATAACTCACTCAAAAACGCTATTTCTTGCCAAAAGTGCGTGCGTACTACGGATATTGACAGCGTGGGATTTACCGAGCGGCACTTAACCTTCTTTGAAATGCTCGGGAATTTTTCGTTTGGCGATTATTTTAAAAAGGAAGCAATTGCCTGGTCGTGGGAGTATTTGACCCAGGTGCTCGGTTTGCCGGCGGACAGATTGTACGTCAGTATTTACAAAGGCGGTATTGCTCCGCGCGATGAAGAGGCCTATCAGGCATGGCTCAAATACGTACCCAAAGAACGCATTTTTGAACTGGCCGAAGCCGATAATTTTTGGACCATGGGCCCTACCGGCCCGTGCGGGCCGTGCAGCGAAATTTACTACGATTTCGGCGATAAAGGTTGCAAAAATCCGCATTGTGATATCACGTGTGATTGTGGGCGGTTTGTGGAAATTTGGAACATCGTTTTTGAAAGCTACAACCGCCAGGAAGACGGCTCTCTTAAACCCCTGCCGCATAACAACATTGATACGGGCATGGGGTTGGAACGTTTGTGCATGGCGTTGCAAGGGGCCAAAAATGTATTTGGTACCGATTTGTTTACCCCACTGATTAAACAAGCGCAGAAAGATTTAAACATCGGCGGTAACACGAAAGAGGAAGACTCCGCCCTTCGCATCATTGCCGACCACGTACGTAGCTCCAGCTTTTTAATTGCGGAAGGTATTTTACCGTCCAACGAGGGGCGCGGCTACATTTTGCGCCGTTTGATCCGCCGTGCGGCGCGCTACGCCAAGCTGATGGGTAACGATAAGCCATACCTCTACACGCTGGTTCCCGTGGTGCAAAAAATCTTCGCGGGCTTGTACCCGGAAATTGATAAAAATTTAACCCACATCCAAGACGTACTTAAACAAGAAGAAACCACCTTCTTAAAAACGCTTGTAACAGGGGAAGAGAAACTGTCTGCCTTGTTAGCAGGCGGCGCAAAAGAAATTTCCGGTGCGGATGCATTTCACTTACATGAAACGTACGGTTTCCCGTTGGAACTCACGCGCGAAATTGCCGCCGCACGCGGCGTAAGCGTGGATGAAAAAGGATACGACAAAGCCAAGGAAGCCGCACAGGAAAAAAGCCGTTCCTATGCCGATGAATTTAGCAAGGGCAAGGTGATTGTCATGCAAAAGTTGGAAAACACACTGCCCGTTACACAATTTGTGGGGTACGATACACTAACGGCTCCTGCGCGCGTGCTGACGCTGCTTACTTGCCAATTTGAAACGGCCGACACGGTAACCGATGGCTACGCTGTATTTGACGCAACGCCTTTTTATGCCGAATCCGGCGGCCAAGTGGCCGATACGGGTGTGGTTATTTCGGGTGGCGAAGAAATCGCGCAAATTACGGACGTACAAAAACCGCTCGGTAAAATTTTCTTACATAAATTTACGGGCACGCTTAAAAAAGGTGATACGGTTACGCTCTCTGTGGATGCTCCGCGTCGCGCGCGCTTGCGCGCTAACCACAGTGCGATTCACTTGGTAAATGCCGCGCTCCGCCAAGTATTCGGCACGACGGTACATCAGAGTGGGTCGTATGTTTCGCCGGAGCGGTTCCGTTTTGATTACACGCTTTCCAAAGCTCCTAAGGCGGAAGAATTAAACCGCGTGTGGGCTATTGCCAACCAAGCGGCGGCCGACGCGTTGCCCGTTATCTGTCAAACGCGCCCGCTGGCAGATGCGGAAAAGTTGGGTGCAGTTACCTTGCTGGGCGAAAAATACGCCGACCCGGCTCGCTTCGTGCTTATGGGCGGTGATTTTGAACACCCGGAACAAAAATACAGTTTGGAACTTTGTGGCGGTACGCACGTCAAAAATACTTCTGAAGTAATTACGGTACTGGTGTTGAAGGAAGGATCCGTTTCCGCGGGCGTGCGGCGTATTGAAGGTATTGCCGGCCCGGCAGCGTTGGATTACTTAAAAGAAGTCAACCGCCAAGCCGAAGCGTTAGCCGTGCGGCTGGTTGTTCCGGCCAAGGATGTGTTTGCGCGCGTGAACGCTATTATGGACGAACTTAAAGACGTCAAAAAACAATACGAAGATTTCCGCCAGAAAGCGTTGGCCGCCGGCGGCGTAAACGAAATGACGTTTGCGCTTAAAAACGGTACGACCGTTGTTTTGCGCTACGCCGATGACGCGCAGCCTAAGGAACTTCGCAACATTGCCGACACAATTGCGCAAAAGCACAAACAAGCGTTGATTATTGTTTCGTGTGATAGAGATGGTAAGCGCGCCTTTGTAGTCAAAACGGCGGGCAAATTGCCCAATACCGATGCCGTAACCGTGGCTAAACAATTGGCCGAGCAGTTAAACGGTCGCGCGGGCGGACGGGCTGATTTTGCCCAGGGCGGCGGAGAGGCCAAAGAGCCGATGGAAAAATTGTTGGGCGTACTGTAAAGAAAAATTCTGTGCTGTTTGTCTAATGTACAACACTCCCCGGGATGACATCCCGGGGAGTGAGGTTTCTGCGAAAATAAGACATGTTTAAAACGAGCCGCTGGTATTAAACTGTTCACAAAGTTGACGCTGCACGGCGGAAGCTCCCTCCCCTACATTGCAATACACTTTGTTTAAATTGCTTTTATAAATTCCCATATTGTAAACGCCGTTCCCGCCGCCTACGATAGGAAGTCGGGCCGCTTTGACGATGTTAGCCCCACTGTCTCCGCCCGGTGAATATTGGAAATATTTGGTCTTAATTCTTATTCCGCCGGATTCTTCGCCCCCGTACAGCGTAAAAGAGCCGGGGATATCTATGTCCAGTAAATCTATTTCGTTGTAGGCGGCATACTGCCCGTTTGCCAGGAAAAACCGCTCCTGCGCTTCGGCCATTTTTTTTATTAACATAACCGCTTCTGCCATGCGCGCTTTTTCCACGGCTTTTTGGTATTGCGGCAGGGCTACCGCCGCCAAAATGCCAATGATAAGGACAACGACGAGTAATTCAATAAGCGTAAATGCGTTTGTGTTTTTCATAAAAAACTCCTTTTGTTGTTTTTTTGCTGACACTTTATTATCGTTTTTTTTTTTGATATGTCAAGCAAAATTTTGCAGGCTGTGGAAATTTAGATGAGGGGAGTGGAGGTTAAAATGGAATGGGAAAGGAGAAAAAGCAGGTAGTAATGATTTTTATTGGGTGTTGCTTCCCCACACAAAAATTAAGGCCCTGCTTTCGCAGGACCTAAAATTTTTGGTAGGGATAGGATTCGAACCTATGTAGGGCGTAGCCCGACGGTTTTACAGACCGTTGCTTTTGACCACTCAGCCACCCTACCGAACAATTCATAAAAACGCCGGAACTCGCGCCCCGGTCCTAATTATTACTTAAACAACTAGGTATATCTATTATAACAAAAAAAGAGGTGTTTGTCTTTCTTTAATGTATAAAATAAAGGCAAATTCTGTCGGCTCATGCGGTGTCAAAAATTGCTAAAATATCACTATGTCCAAAACAACATTAACCCCTTTAATGGCACAATACTACGATGTCCGCTCTAAATACCCCGGTATTATCCTGTTTTTTCGGCTGGGAGATTTTTATGAAATGTTTGACGAGCAGGCAAAAGAAGTCAGCGCGCTCTTGGGGCTTACTTTAACGGCGCGCAACGGTGTGCCCATGTGTGGTATTCCTTATCATGCGGCCAATAATTATATTGTCAAACTTCTTGGAGCAGGGAAAAAAATCGGCATTTGCGAACAGACCAGTTCCGTGTCCGACAAAAACACAAAACTTTTTGAACGCCGCGTGACCCGCATTATTACCCCCGGCACCGTCATGGAAGACACACTGTTGGACGCTAATCAATCCAACTATTTAGTCAGTGTCAACATATATCCCAGTGGGTGGGCCCTGTCCTGCGTGGAAGTATCCACCGGAGAATTTTGGGCCAACCAAAACGATAAAGATTCCACCCTCACTAATTTAGCCGCTGCCCTGGCCGCTATCAATCCGGCGGAAATTATCGGCGATAAAGAATCGCTGGCTGCTCTTAAGCAGCGCGTGGTGCTTCCGGGCACACTCACCCTGACCGAGCAGGAACCCTTTGACGGTAATTATTCCACCCCTGCGGCTTGGCCGTCGCTTAGCGCGTGGGGTAACAAACGCCGGGCGTTGGCATGTGCGTTGCAGGTAGTTAAATACTTAAACGCTACCGAGCCGAGTTTTAATGCTATTTTAATTCCCTCATACCGGGAGCTGAAAGATTGCTTGCAGTTGGATGAAAACGCCGTAGACTCCCTAGAACTGGTCAAAAGCCAGGAAGGTGGCCGGCGCGGCAGTTTGTGGGCACTCTTGGACCGCACGCGTCCGCCTATCGGTAGCCGGAAACTCGAAGAATGGATTTTACACCCGCTTATGGATCCGGGCGAAATTGCCCAGCGGCAAAACTGCGTGGAAAATTTTATCAACAATCAATCCGCGCTGGCCGATTTAAGCGTGCTGTTGGAAAATATTTCCGATGTAGAGCGCATCATGACGCGCACGGCTACGGGTACGGCTTCCCCGCGTGATTTGGCTGGGCTGCGTGCCTCGCTTTTGAATGTGGACGCATTAGAGCGGTGGTTCAACACGCATGGCGAGGTAGCTCCGCATGTGCGCGATGAATTTTTGACCCATGTAGGGACGCTCAAAGACATGTCTCGCCTGCTTTATGATGCTATTGAAGAAACGCCGCCTGTTAAGCTTTCCGACGGGCACGTCATTCGGCAAGGGTATCACGCGGAACTGGACGAATTGCGTTCGCTTAAACAAAACAGCAATGCGTGCATGGAAGAATTGTGTGCGCGCGAGCGCGAGAAAACAGGCATTTCCAATATGAAAGTGGGATATAATTCCATTTTTGGGTATTATTTTGAAGTGTCCAAATCGCACATCAGCGAAGTACCTTATTCTTTCGTGCGTAAGCAAACCCTAACAAACGCCGAGCGCTTTATCACCGAAGAATTAAAACAACTGGAAGATAAAATTTTAAATGCCGAACAGCGCATTACCCGCTTGGAAAGCTCGCTATTTGACGAAGTACGTAAGACGCTTTCCACCCAGCTTAATCATGTAAAGGCCTTCGGGCAGTTGGTGGCGGAGTTGGATGTATACATGTCGCTTGCGTTGTGCGCCATGAAGGACAATTACGTCAAACCCGTGGTGGATAACAGCACTACTATTTTTTATAAAGACGGCCGCCACCCGCAGGTGGAAGCCGCGTTGCCAGCCGGAAGTTTTGTGCCCAATGGGTTGGATATCGGTACCGAGCAAACGCAAATCATGCTCATCACCGGCCCGAATATGGGCGGTAAAAGTGTATTTTTAAAACAAACAGCTTTAATTGTTATTTTGGCGCAAATGGGTAGCTTTGTGCCCGCCAGCCAGGCACATATCGGTATTGTAGATAAAATCATGACGCGTATCGGCGCGCACGATGCCCTGCTGCGCGGTAACTCCACCTTTATGGTGGAAATGAATGAAACGGCACATATCTTAACTTCTATGACGCCGCGCAGTTTGATTTTGCTGGACGAAGTAGGCCGCGGAACCTCTACCTTTGACGGTATTTCCATCGCCTGGGCGATTGTGGAGTATCTCTACAAGCCCACCGGCGGCGCGAAAGTATTGTTTGCCACTCACTATTTTGAGCTGACCGATTTGGAAAGCAAGTACAGCCGCGTGCGTAACTATCACGTAGAAGCCAAAGAATATAAAGACGCGGCGGGTGAAAGTAAACTGGCGTTTTTGTACCAAATTTTAGCCGGCGCGGCAGACCGTTCTTACGGTATCCACGTAGCGGAAATTGCCGGGTTGCCGGCGGCGTGTACCGTGCGGGCCAAAAAGGTACTAAAAGATTTGGAAGCCAAAAAAGGGACTAAAATTTCCGCCAAAGAAAAAGACATGGTAAAAGATTTATTTTCTTCCCCTATTGTAGAGGAAATTAAATTGACCGACCCGGACAAACTAACCCCGCTGGAAGCTTTGCAGTTGGTTTGCGAGTGGAAGAAACGAATCAATGAGTAACATACACGTACTGGATGAAAAAACAGCCGGAAAAATTGCCGCGGGCGAAGTTATTGAACGTCCGTCGGGTGTGCTTAAGGAATTACTGGAAAATGCCGTAGATGCCGGGGCTACCAGCATTCGCGTGGATATTGAAGGTAGCGGCAAGGAGTTAATCCGCATTAACGATAACGGTTGCGGTATGGACGAAGCCGACCTGGCCGCCAGCGTGCTGCGCCACGCCACGAGCAAAATCCGGCAATTTGACGATTTGGAAAATTTGCAGACGTTTGGTTTTCGCGGGGAAGCGTTGTACTCCGTGGCGGCAGTTTCGCGCATGAGTTTAACCAGTTGTACGGGGGAAGGCGGCGGCCACCGGTTGGAAATTCACGCCGGCAAAGTGGTATCCCAAAGCCCGGCTCCGGCCGTGAAAGGGACGACGGTGGAAATCCGCGATTTGTTTTATAACACGCCGGCCCGCTTAAAGTTTTTAAAAAGCGATTCGTACGAGCGCGCCTGCCTGCTTAAAGTAGTGGAAGAAAGCGCACTGGCTAATTTGACCGTAGGGTACCGCGTGTGTGTCAACGGACGCGAAGTGTACAACCTGCCCGCCCAATCGGGGCCGCTGGAGCAAATGGTAGCCGCCCGGGCACAAGCTATTTTGGGCAAGGAAGTAGCGGACAGTTTGCTGTTTAAACCGTTTGATGAAATGAACTTGCGGTTGTTTATTTCGCCGGATGACAAATTTGTGTCCGTGCGGGATATGCAGTACGTGTTTGTCAACCGCCGGCCGATTGATTCCAAAACCGTCCAGCAAGCAATTTATAAGGCGTATCAAAACGTTCGCCCCAAGGACCGCCACCCGGCGTTTATTGTGTATTTAACGTTGCAACCCGGCGAATTTGACGTCAACATCCACCCGCAAAAACGCGATATCCGGTTTATGAACGAAAACCGCGTGTTTGGTTTTATTATGCACGCGGCCGGGGAAACCGTTTTCCAACAAGCCCGCCCGGTGGATGCAGACACGCTGAAAGCCGTTTCGTTACCTACGGCTGCCGTACCCGCCGCGGAAAAACTGCTTCCGCCAAGGCCGGCCAGTCAACCGCTTCCGCCGATATCTATGCCGGCGCGGGAAGTTCCGCTTCCGTGGCAGGCCAAACCTGCCGCGCACTTGCGGGAAACGGAAGACCCGGTGGACTATCCCGCCCGCCCTTTGGGGGTGGTCCCGCCTGCCGACACAGCCAAACCGGTTCCCTCGCAGGAAGTAACGTATGCGCTCCCGGCCGGCCAGGAACCCACCGCCTCGCAAGGGCCGCAATGGTTTGTGGGACCGTATCATTATTTAGGGCAACTGCATAAAACCTATTTACTGTTTGAAAATCCGCAAGGGCTGGTGCTCATTGACCAGCACGCCGCGCAGGAGCGTGTGCTGTTTGAACATTATTTGGACGCGTTTGATAAGCGGGAAGTTACCGTGCAGAAATTGCTATTTCCGCTACACGTGGATTTGCCGCCGTCTAACGCGCAGACGTTACTCTCGTGGCAAGCGTGGCTAAAAACGGCCGGGTTTGAGATAGAATCTTTTTCCGCCCGTACCGTTTTG
>JAKSPG010000035.1 GCA_024405075.1 Elusimicrobiaceae bacterium
ACATGATGGTATTTTTAGAGGTGGGCGGTAAGCCCGGTTGGTATAAGGTGGTATTGGAAAAAGATAAGCTGGTTTTTGTTCCGGCTCCTGTTACCGAGATTCCGGGTTATATAGACCATTGGTAAATTTTATGAAAAAATATCTGTTATTTTTACTATGTATGATAGCTGTTTGCCCCCTCTATGCCCAGGGGCGCGGGATCATGGTCGGCAGTAAAAGAGCCGTTACTAACACAGTGGCCAAAAGAGTTAGTGAGCAAATTGCCCGCCAAACTACACCTAGGACGTTTAGCCCGACTTTGACCGTGGCGCAGATTGCTAACTTGCCCGGCACGCCCACTGTAAAAGTACGCCAAGCAGGTGTATTTACTGTTCCCGCGCAGGGGTTGCAGGCGCAGGTGGTAAACGGAGACACTTTTTTGGGGGAGGTTTTCCCCTGTGAGGATTGCCGCTACTTGCCGCAAGTACTTAATAGCGAAGCCCCGGCCTTCTTTCGGGGTATGGCCTTGCGACACCCGAACGAAATAAAGAATTTGCTAACCAATGGGGTGGAGTTTGAGAAGTCTTCTTATTCGCAATTGTTTTTTTCAAATGATATTGACGTGGCACTTGCTTACGCCAATGTGGAAAAGACATTAATTCCGGTTGTGGTAAAAGTAGAGGCAACGCCTGACTTGCTATTGTGGCGTCCCCCGCACCGCGATGTGGGAGATTATTATGCATTTTCACGCGATATCCCGGCCAAATTTGTAAGTGATGTAATGGTTTTTTTGGAAGTAAACGGGGAACGTAATTGGTACAAAGCCACGTTGGAAAGCAACGAGTTGATTTTAATACCCGCGAGGACCCAAATATTTCAGATAGATGATTTGTTTATGCCGGAATTGGATTTGTCTTCGTGGAAGTCGGCTGTTTTTTACCATTAAAAATATCTTTTTTTTGTGGAGGGCTTGTAATTATGAACAGAGTGAAAAAATATTTATTCGTAGTGTTAATCAGCCTGTTTACTTTGCCTGCTTGTGCGCAAAAAGGCAAATTGATTAAAGCCGGTGCGGACGCGGCGGCTGGTAGTTTAGCACTTCCCGTCATGGTAAAAATCCCGGTTACCCGCGGGCTGAGGATATTCAATGCGCCGCAAAGTACTGGTTTTGCAAACGAAGTCTACTTTTATGAAAATCTAAGAGCTAAACGTATTTCGGACATGATGGTATTTTTAGAGGTGGGCGGTAAGCCCGGTTGGTATAAGGTGGTATTATCGCCCGAGGGAGAAGTCGTTTTTATTCCCATGAGTAGCCATGAAATTTCCGAAAGAATTTATTGGTAATCAACGCATGAGGATACAGGCCTATGAAAAAACTATTTATAGCCAGTATATTTATTTTTAGTTTTACATCTACGTTTGCACAAAAACCACCCATCGGGCCGGCACTTGTACGTAGGGTGGGACGGCAAATTGTCCATGCCTCTGCGAAACCCTTAAATTTTGTGCCGATTGTATTTACAAATATCCAAACGGCAGTTCCTTCGGCTGTTGCGTATGAAGAAAATCTATTCAAAGTTCCCGCTACAATAAACTCGTTACAGGCAACAGCCTTGCACTTGGACGAAGTCCGCCCCCTAGTTAGAAAGGGTTTGGCAATGTATCTTCCCTTTCCCGAAACAGCCGAAGAAAAACAATTCTATCGGGGCATGGGGTTTAATACCATAGAAGATTTACATCATCTCCTTGTTAATGGGTTGGAAGTAAAACGAAGTTCCTGTAATGTTATTTATACGGCCCTTAACCCAAGACAAGCCCTTGCTTATGCTGTTCCTTCTTTAGCCCAAGTCAGTTATGAAGGCCGAAATCCACACGCTTTGCCAATTCTTTTAAGAATACACGCTACGGCGCAATTATTCAATACAAATGAACCTGATTTACAAGGAGCCAGTGCCCTTTTTCAGCATGATATACCGAGTTCTTTTTTTGATGTGTTTGTATTTATGAATATTGACGGACAATCGGGCTGGTATCAGGTTACACTTTCCCCCTCCGGAGAACTACAATTTGTGTTGATGGAAAACTACGAAACAAAAAAAGGAATAAGTGGATTTTGGTAATAGATTCATAATAAGTTTTACGGATATGCAAAAATCCCCGCTTGAAGCGGGGATTTTTAAGTTCGTTACGCTATCAAAGAATTACTTGAGTAACGCTTTGCGCGAAAGACGTACTTTTCCGTTATTGTCAATTTCCACGCATTTTACTTCTACAATGTCGCCGATGTGCAAGACATCTTCTACCTTGTTAATGCGATGTTTTTCAATTTCGGAAATATGGAGTAAGCCGTCTTTACCGGGCAAGATTTCCACAAACGCGCCAAAGGGTTGAATGGAAACCACTTTGCCTTTGTAGATTTTGTTTACCTCGGCTTCGGCTGTCATCATTTCAATTTCGGCCTTGGCTTGGTCCAAGCGGTCCGCATTGGCGGCTGCAATGGTTACCGTACCGTCCTCCTCAATATCAATTTTGGTTTCTGTCGCTTCGGTAATGCGTTTAATGTTCTTGCCACCGGGGCCAATGAGTGCGCCGATTTTGTCCACCGGGATGCGCAGTTTGTAAATAACAGGCGCAAAGCGGGAAACTTCTTTTTTCGGCTCCGCAATCGTTTTTTCCATGTGGTCCATGATGAACATGCGGCCGTCTGTCGCTTGTTTAATGGCTTGGCGTAAGACGTCCAGCGGAATACCCGTTTTGAGTTTTACGTCCATTTGGAAGGCCGTAATACCTTTGCGAGAGCCGGTCAGTTTAAAGTCCATGTCTCCCAAGTGGTCTTCCAAACCCATAATATCGGATAAGACGACAAATTTTCCTTCGCCGCTAATAGCCCCCATGGCAATACCCGAGCAGGCCGATTTCATCGGTACGCCTGCATCAAATAGGGCCAAAGAACCACCGCATACGCTGGCCATAGACGAAGAACCGTTAGATTCCATGATGTCAGACACCACGCGAATCGTGTACGGGAATTCTTCTTCCGACGGGATAAGCGGTAACAAAGCCCGGCGAGCCAGTTCCCCATGGCCGATTTCGCGGCGGCCCGGAGAGCGGTCCGGTTTGCATTCACCTGTAGCAAAACCCGGGAAGTTGTAGTGCAGCATAAAGCGGGCGTAGGTGGTATCGTCCAACCCTTCTACCATTTGTTGGTCATCGGGGGTGCCGAGCGTAGCCACCGCCAAAGATTGCGTTTGCCCGCGTGTAAATAACGCAGAACCGTGCGCGCGCGGCAATAAGCCCACCAGGGAGCTTAACGGGCGAATTTCGGTCGGTTTACGGCCGTCCACACGTACATTTTCGTGAAGCACCATCGCGCGGGATTCTTCGTACATAATGTTTTCCAACGCAATCCCGGCATAGGTGGCAGCATTGTCCGCGTAAGTTGCCGTTAATTCTTCCGTGAAGGATTTTTTAAGCTCGGCCACTTGTTTATCACGCGTTTGTTTGTCGCTAAACGCGTGCAAGATTTGTTTGGCGGTTTCGCGGAATTTGCCGTTGGCCAAATCTACCACTTCTTGCGGCAATTTTTCTACCACGTATTCAAATTTCGGTTTACCGGCCAGTTCGCGCAATTTAAGTTGCGCATCGCACATTTTGTCAATTTCCGGTTTGGCGGTTTCCATCGCTTTGATGATGGCTTCTTCTTCTACTTCTTTGGCTCCGCCTTCTACCATTAAAAGCCCTTGTTTGGAACCGGCAATTACCAGGTCCATATCACATTCGTCTTGTTCGGTTTTGGTCGGGTTGACGATGTATACGCCGTCTTTGCGGCCGATGCGAACAGCGGCTACCGGCTCGTTAAACGGGATGTTGGAAATAACCAACGCGGCCGACGAAGACAACACCGCTAAAATATCGGCATCGTGTTGGTCGTCGCTGGAAACTACCATGGCCGTTACGTTAGTTTCGCAAGCGAAACCTTCCGGGAAGATCGGGCGCAGAGTGCGGTCAATAATGCGCGAGGAGAGCGTTTCTTTTTTGCTCGGTTTGCCTTCACGTTTAAAAAAACCGCCGGGGATTTTTCCCGCGGCATACGTTCTTTCTTTATAGTTGACCGTTAAGGGCATAAAGTCCGAAATGCCCGGTTTTTGTTCTTTGGTGGAAACAGCTGTGGACAAAACCATCGTTTCGCCTACGGTAGCCATGACAGCACCGTCGGATTGTTTAGCGATTAAACCGGTTTGCAGTTTAATCGTTTTTCCGCCGACAGTGACTTCCACACTTTGGATATCAAATTTGTGGTTAAAGTTTTCCATGTTAGGTTTATTTCCTTAGTTTGAGTTCTTTGGTTACGGTTTGGTATTTTTCAAAGTCCGATTTTTTCAAATAAGCCAACAAGCGTTTGCGTTGGCCGACGAGTTTGTTGAGGCCTCTTTCGCCCGCGAAGTCTTTCGGGTTGGCTTTGAGGTGGTTAGAAATATACTGAATGCGTTCCGTAATCAGCGCGATTTGTACGGCGGCAGAGCCGGTATCATTGGCGCTGGATTGGAATTTGCTGATGATGTCTTTTCTGTCTTTAATGGAAAGTACCATTTTGTTTTACACTTAGGTTGAAAACTACTGACCAAGCACTCTTTATCCTAAGGAGTACCGAGCCGGAGTCCAACCTTCTCCTATGTTTAATTTTCGTACCTATTTTGTACAGATTTATTATAACAAATTATGAAGGGGCTGTGTGTAGCTCATCGTTCACTTCATCAATAGAGTGATAAATAGGGCCGGAAAGCCTCTTTATAGAAATTGAGGATTTCGGTGTTAGATTTCCCCTTGATTAAGCGGGATAAGTCTATACCCAGGGCAAAGCTGACGTCCTCTTCCCCTTCCGGTAGTTGGGTATCGGTTTGCTTTTCCAAGTGCAGGTGGACAAAGCCGTTGCGGGCTTTTTCTGTTAGGGAACCATCCTCCAACAAGCCGATTTCGTGCGTACCTATGCGGATTTCCCACCCGGGTGGTACGTGTAAGTGGCCGATGACTTCCCGTATATCTTTGGCATTGGCTTCTTTCGTAGCTACCAAAACATAGAGGTTATCTGCATCGGCTTTAAATTGTACATTTGGTGTTCCCCACTCCATGGCCAGGCGGGCCATTTCCCGCGGGATGCCTTCCGTTTCTATGTTAATACAAAAATCGCCGGGTTTTAAGTAGTTGGGGTTATCTCCGCGGAATAATAAATGGTGGCATATGCGGCGATCGGCTTGCGGCCCCAATTGCATGCGGTGCAGTTCAGCCAATACATCAGAGATACTTTCAATCATTTTCCCCCGTTCTATGACCCGTTGCAATGTATTAAGTGCTCTTATGGTTTTGGAAGTGGGAACTACGTTCATGTAATTGTTTTGTAACCATTGTGGGAAGTTCTGCCACAAAAGTTCGTAATTCCCTTCGGTTTGCATGATTACGTCCTGCTCTATTTTATCCAACCCGGCAAAATCTTGCGTCACAGTGGAGGCGACTGGTTGCTGATTGTTTGCTAAACGTGGACGTGCCAAGGGATTATCGTTATCAAAAACTTCCCAGGGGCGTTCGCCGCGTTGGGCGGCACGTGCTAATTTTTCCAAGCGGCTTAATTTTTTCCGCTCCGGTGTATCTTGCGGATATTGCATGCGGGTGTAGACGTTGCTGTATAGCGGCGAGCTGGACGGTGGGTAGGTTTTAAATTCCTTTAAATAAGCCAAGAACTCCTGGTACACTTCTTCTGCCGTCCTAGGAGAGGCGTGCCCCCGGAAAATTTCAAACCGGGCGGTGATACTTTGTACATATGGGTCATTGGAATCACCGTTGTGGCGTTGCCAGTCTATGGCGACCCCCAAAGAAGATTCATAGCGTTCTTCTTCCGTATATTCTTCGTGAGTTTTGTTGGGGATTTGTTTGCGCGGTGCGCGGTTATACTGTTCTACCCAGGAGGCAAATGCTTCGTCTATTTGTTGAGAGGTGCGGCTGGGTACTTTGCTGCGGTATGTTTCAAAAAGTTGATCTATGGCGAGCACATTGGGATCAATTTGGAAGTTGATATTTTCCAAACCGGCTTCTTGGTTTTTGCGTTGTGTTTTACGCATCTCGGCCCGCAAATAGTTGACGGCTTGGTACAAAGGAGAGTCGTGGGGTGGCAGTTGGCCGTGTGCGTTGAGATATTGTTCTAATTCTTCGCGACGTTGTGCCGGTGTTTTTTTAAAACGGTATTTGTCAAAAAGCTGCGCGATTTGTAAGGTGGCCGGGTCCACATTTAAATTAGGTGGATTGTCTTGTGCTATGTTTTCGTTTTGTGTTTGCTGAAGATTATACCTTAAATTATTTATGGCACTGTATAGAGAAGAACCTTCCGGTGGCAGATGACCGTTTTTTCCCAAATAATCGGTAAAATCCGTCAGCCACTCCTGGGGAGATTTAGGAACGGAAATCCGCCGGTAATTTTGTTTGAGTGTTGCCAAGGTTTTAGCCAGCGGGTCTGAGCGTTTGCCCTTATTAACGTCAATAGTAACTCCTCTTAAGCGGTTGTACAGCGCATGTTCTTCTTGGTTAACGCTGGCAGTAGGAACTTTACCTTCGTGCGTCAAAATGAAATTTTCCGTAGACAGTAACGTAAACACATCGCGCAGTGGAGAGACAACCCCCGGTCCGCTGAATATAGCTTTCCAGTCCAGCGGGCGCAGCGTAATTTGAAAATCCCTTTCCAGTGCATGTAATTCGTGCTCAAATTGTGCTATGTAGTTCCAATTTTCTTGGCCGATAAAATTTACTTGTCCTTCGGGAGTAAGGGAAAAGAACACCGCATCCGTATTTTCAAAAGCAACTTCTACGGCATCTAATTGGGCCGGTGTAAGCCGCGGTGCAAGTTCTGTACGCCAATTTGGTACAAAGGTGCTTAACGCTTGACGTCCGGTAATGAGGTTGTCCGATAGTGAAATAAGTGCCGTCTGGCCCGCAGATAAAGTCCCGGTTTGTATCGTTCGTGTAACCTCTCTGGCAATAGTACCGGATTGCCCCAAAGCTCGCTCAGTGGCTCTGACTGCCGCCTTGCCTGCTTCTTCCGTTTGGGCCAAACCTGCTTGCGGTACTAACCCGCAAAACATTACCACTCCAACAAGGGTTTGTACAAAGCGTGAGAGTTGGCGATAAAACCTATTTACCATATACATAGTATAGCTTTCTTATTGTTATAAACATAGGGCCAAAGGACCTATCTTCCCCCCGGCCCAAAAGGCCTACAAAAAAAAACGCCCGCAGGGTGAGAGCGGGCGCCGGGACTCTAGGAGGTTGTATGAGTCATCACAAATTACCCTTTAGAAGTAAGGAGGCCGTTTCTTGCTCCCATGTGTCTATTTCTAGCTGGGTAGCTTTGTACCAATCTGTAAAGCCACGGTTAATGTCTTTAAACGCTTGAAACAAATGTTTTCGCCGCAAGCGCGTTTGTTGAACCGTCTTTTTTGTCATATGCGGGACCTCCTTTTTTAAATGTAACTTCTTGTACTTAAAGAATAGCGTTTATGACGAGTTTTTTACAGGGTCTTTGGCACTAGACCGCAGTGGAATTTAGGCCCATCTTTTTTAGCGGGTAAGACCTAGATTTTTAGTGTAGGGGTCCTATTTAAAAACTAGGTCCAACGGGAACGAAAAAAAATATCCCCCGTCTTATTGACGGGGGATAGTACTAGTGTGTTTGGTTAAAATATTTCTTTATTTCTTCCAACGTATTGGGAGAGCCGGGCCGGGGGCGACGTTTTAATTTTTCTAAAATTTCCGGCGGTAATTGCAAAGGAGGTTTATTTTTTCCGTTTGAACCGATATGAGGCGGGGTAACCGGTTGGGTGAACTGGGCAATGGGCGCCAGGTTGCGATAGGCCGCCACAAAAGAGACGAGGGCTTGGTCGGCCGGTTTAGAGGAACCGTTTACGTGTTTGAAAGGATCCTCAAAAGAAACTACACCGATGATATTGCGTAAATTATTACTTTTCACCGTAGGGCCGCCGCTGTTGCCCGGCAGAATATCTGCGTCGTGATAAAATACACCTTTGGCTACTTCTAACACTTTGCCGGGGCTATACCACGGGCGGGTGTGGTCGCGCCGGCCCGGAAACCCCAACACGGCAATAGATTCATTGACGGAAACAGACGCTTTTTGCACACCGAAATAACCCGTCTTTTCCCCAAGCGGCTCGTCCAGAACGATGATAGCGTAATCGTGTTTGATAAATTCTTCTCCCCAATTTAAACGGCGGACTTGTTCCGGGATAAGAATATTGGCGCCGTGTGCATGAAGAGCAGAACGGTCTCCCCCCGCAAAGGCTTCTATTTTTTGCGGGTCGCGCAACTTACCTGTATTAAAGTTCGTATTTTCCAACACACAATGGGCGGCTGTCAATACGGTATATTTACCGATCATCGCCCCGGAACAGCGGCTACGGCCGTTTTCCAACGTTAAAAAAACAGTAGCCGAGTAAGGAAATTTAGTGGGGTTACGTTGTTCCCAATTTTCCCCATTGACAATACACGCAGGTTCGGCTTTCACTTGGTTTTGGGGCAAATTGCCGTCAATAAAATTCAGCGAGTGATCTATCGCTACCGAAGTAATTTTTTGGTTACCGGTATTGAATACTTGCAGATTATTTTCCGTTTCCACTTGGGCCAGCACGGGCACGGCAAAATAAAGTGCACAACAAGCCAGTAAAAAATGTTTGTTCATAAGCGCTCTCCTTACTATATCATTACAAGTAGACACAAAAAATACAATGGGCCAAAGGACCTATTATGCAGAGGGGCCCTAAGACACCTCTGCATTAAATTTTCTATACTCTACATATGGATATCTTGTTGCAACAAGCCGTACATACACATCACCTTTCGCATGAGGAAATTGTTTCGTTATTAACTGCACCGGCCCCGGCTGCTTTGTTTACCGCGGCCGATGAAGCGCGTAAACAATTTGTAGGCGACGGGGTATATTTGCGCGCGCTGATAGAATTTTCCAACTATTGTAAAAATAATTGTTTATACTGCGGTATCCGCGCGGGGAACAAGCACGCAAAACGCTACCGCTTGACCCCTGATGAAATTGTGCAAACGGCTCAAAAAGCGGTTGGGTATGGTTACAAAACAATTGTATTGCAATCGGGCGAAGACGGCTGGTTTGATACGGATAAAATGTGCGACATCATCCGGCAGATTAAAAAATTAGACGTGGCACTTACTTTAAGTATCGGCGAGAAATCGCGCGAAGAATACGCCGCCTACCGCGCGGCCGGAGCCGACCGCTATTTGCTTCGTATTGAAACCACTGATAAAACTCTCTACGAAAAATTAGACCCCGGCATGTCTTGGGAAAACCGCGTGCGGTGCTTGCATGATTTGAAAACACTGGGTTACGAGGTCGGCTCCGGCTCGCTGGTGGGGCTACCGGGCCAGACGGTGGAAAGCCTGGCGGACGATTTATTATTTTTTCAAAAAATTCCCGTGGATATGGCGGGCATCGGGCCGTTTATCCCCCACCCGCAAACACCGCTGGCTAACGAAAAATCAGACGGCCATTTTGAACTGGCCTTAAAAATGATGGCAGTCATGCGCTTGCTATTACCTGATATTAATATCCCGGCCACTACGGCTATGGAAAGTTTACACCCCAATGGACGGTTGGTGGCGTTGCAGGCGGGTGCAAATGTTGTAATGCCTAACGTGACGGATACGCAGTTTAGGCCGCTGTACGAATTGTATCCCGGCAAAATTTGCGTGGGAGACAGTGCAGATAAATGCCGCGGTTGTGTGGAAGAGAAAATCAAATCTATCGGCCGATTTGTTTCTTCCAAAAAAGGCTTTCACGGCGATTTTCTCGCTGAGAAATAAAGCTGTTTTTTTCTTGCACAGATAAAATAAAACTTGACTTCGTTTTTTTGGGGGTACGATACACGTATAACCTATTTTAAGGTGAAGGGTATACGCATGGAAAAGTGGTTTTAAAGCTGTTGTAGGGCAGGTGAAACCTGACGTTAATAAAGGTTGTTCCTATTTTACGTCAGGCTGGCGCCTGACCTACATGCAACGCGGCGGTCTTACCCGCCCCTCGTCACCCCGCAGTATTCCGCTCCTTCCGTCGCCCCACAAGTGTCGCAGGGCGAAATGAGAAAGCGGTGGATATATTGAAAAACACGCCGCATGGGGCGGGGTGTTTGGTCTAGCAGATGAGAATAGAAAAATTATTCTTTCAA
>JAKSPG010000036.1 GCA_024405075.1 Elusimicrobiaceae bacterium
TGAGTTGTTGGTAGTTGTGTTAATTATCGGTATATTGGCGGCGGGGGCCCTGCCGAAATATCAAAAAGCCGTAGAAAAATCACGCGCGGCCGAGGCTCTGCAATTAATGAAAACCGTCAACCAAGCCGTAGATACGTATTATTTATCCTCCGGCGAGTGGCCCCGGACCTTTGACGAATTAGCAGTGGATATCTCCTGGACCGGGCGGGAAAAAGGATACTTGAACAGTTGCATTACCGACGTGCGTTCCAACGGTATTTGGTCTATCCAATTAGAAAATAATAGCTGCCAAAGTATTATTGCCACCCGTTTGGACGGTCCGTATAGCGGGGCCGGATTTCTGATAGAAAAAAATTGTCCGTCGATCTCTCCATGGGAAAACCATGAATTGTATTGCGCGGAATTTTTAGTAGGCAACAAAATTTTTTCCGGTGCTGACGGTCGTTTTTGTACGAAGTTATTGGGGGCCGCTTTCAAAGGAAAGAGTTGCTGCTTGCGTGCTTACACGTTGCCTTTTTAATCCACCTGTACATCAAAAAGAAGGCCCGCTTTGTAGCGGGCCTTCTTTGCGTGGCGTACATATTTCAATACTTCTTTAAGACTGCTTCTTTGGCCGCAGAAGAGTAGACGTTATAGTCCATGTGTTGAAAGATGGAATCGCGCTGTTCCAAACTATACACATACCCTTCGTCAATGCGGTTACCTTGGATTTGTTCATACAGCTCGTTAAAGCGTTTGACGTGGTCCTTGGTGCGCTTGGTGGAGTATTCTTTTGCGGTGCCGGTAGTCATTAAAAATGCCCAGTCGGACGATTGCATCAGCACCAGCTCCCGCCCCAGTTGGTTAAGCGCGCGGCGTAACAGACCGTCGGCCTGGGGGAATTTGTTCGCCAGCTCCATCATCCGTTCGGACGATTTAATGAGGTGGCGGTAAATCCAATCGTTACCGCTGTTGAGCCATACATCGTGGTAGCCCTTATCGCCCCACGAGGACATGGACGGACGCACCACTTGGTTTTGCGGATAAATTTCCAGGTATTCGCTGGGGGTAATGAGTTTGATTTCGTCTTGGTCGTAATGAATCTTTTTGAATAAATACTCCAAGAAATCAATCCCTTCGTACCACCAGTGACCGTACAGTTCCGCATCGTACATGGAAACAACCAGCGGTTTGCGGTCCAAAATGGTGCTTAAATATTCAATTTGTTTTTGGCGGTTGAACATAAAGTTACCGGCGTGTTCGGCGGCTACTTCGCGTGCTTCGTGCGGTTGGTAGGCCTGCTTTTGGTTGAGGGAAACTTTGCCGGTAATTTTATGGTATTTCATGCCGATATTGCGGCGAACGCCATCGGAGTGCAAGTACGGTTTGATGTAGTCGTAATCCAGGTCGTAACCTAAATCGCGGTAAAATTCGCGGTAGCGCGAGTCACCGGGATAGCCCGATTCGGCACTCCACACTTGCTGGGCCGATTCCATATCGCGCGCAAAAGCCGCTACGCCCGTATGCGGGCAGTACACGGGAGCGTAAATGCCGTATTTGGGGCGCGGAGTTCCGTGCAAAATACCGTGCGCTTCGGTGAAGAAGAAACGGATGCCTTCCTCGCGCAGGAATTTATCATCGCCGGGGTTATAGGCACATTCGGCCAGCCAAATCCCGCGCGGGTTGCGCCCAAAGCGGCCGCGGTAATCCGTCGCAGCGATTTTAATTTGCGCGTTGACGCTTTCTTTGTGCACCATCAGCGGCAGATAGCCGTGGGTAGCGCAGCAGGTAATAATTTCCAGTTTGCCCATGTCTTGGAATTTTTTAAATCCCTGTAACACATGGCCGTGGTAGCGGTTTTCAAACAAATCTTGGTAGCGGCGGAATTTATCAAAGTACATGCGCGCTACATTTTCAAACTCCGTGCCGCGGGTGCGGTTTAGTTCTTTTTCGGACAGTTCCACCCGCTGGTTTAAATAGCGGCGGAAACGCTCTATTAAAAGCGGGTCCTCCATCATGTTGCAAAGCGGCGGAGTAAGCGACATGGTAAGGCGGAAATCGGTTCCTTCTTCCGTTAAATTTTCAAAAACATTTAACAGCGGGATATACGTTTCCACCATGGCTTCGTAGAACCAGTCTTCTTCTAAAAAGTCCGGGTATTCCGGGTGCTTGATGAAAGGCAAGTGCGCGTGTAAAACGAGCGCCAAGTATCCTTTTTCCTGTCCCATGGTTATTTTCCTTGCTCGCGCAGAGCTTTGATGCTGATGTGGCGCGTTTTATCGCCTTTGGCGTTGCGCGCGTGAATCGGCAAATCTACCACACTGCCGGCGGGTAAGTGCTGGCGGATAGAGAATTTACCTTCTTTAAGCTCAATGTCTTGGCCGTTAATGGATACAATGGCATTTTTGGAGGCCGAGCCGTAGATGATAATTTCGCAATCGGCTTTGAGCCAGATGTCCTCGTCCTCTTGCACTTTATCTAAATGCAGGGCGAAAGATGACCACGAGCTCGGCGCGCCGGAAGGCGTCAGTTCTGTAAGTTTCCAACGTTGGCCCAGCACTTGCAAACGTTCGCTGGCTCCCATGCCGATATAATCGGCCCCGGAGAGTTTCAAGAGTTTTTGGAAGTCGCCTTCCACAATCATCCATTTGTCGTCAATAATGTCGGACACGCGACCGGGCGGCAACGCCGTGGTGTTACTGCGCGAAACGAGGATAAACCGTCCGTCCGCAGTTAAATAACCTAAATCGGCCACGTAGGTCCGACCGGACTGCGGCGCATTGATGTACCAGCTGCGTGCTTCAAAAATAACCGGCATATCGTAGTGGAAAACGGAGTTGTTTCCGTCAAAAAACGCTACGTCCGTTACATCGTGCAAGCGGATAATCGTGCGTGCGTTTTGTAGTGTATCTTGGCCGTATTGGCTTTTAATGTAGTCCAACGTTCCGGTAGTAATTTCCCAAAACAGAAACAACCAGGCCGGGTCTTTGGGCAAAAGGTAGCTTTCCGTTTTGCCGTATCCGGCGGGGATATCCGCCTCGGTATTTGCATCTTTGTGCACGGGACGAACCAGTGCCCCCGAAGATAAATTTTTTTCCATAATTTCACCCTTTTATAAATATAATTTCGCTAATCTATACTATTATACTATTTTTGAGGATGTAGTAGGGAAGCGTAAATAGGGGTTATTTTGTGTGTTTGTAAGGAGGGTTGCTTAAAAAGCTTGACTTCGTTTTTTTTTTTGATACCATGCGATTATAACCTAGTTTAAGTGAGAGGATGCGTATGGAAAAGAAAAGTGGTTTGTTGGGCCGTTTAGATGTAAAAGCTTTTACGTTAATTGAGTTGTTGGTAGTCGTGTCAATTATCGGTATTTTGGCGGCGGTGGCGTTGCCGCAATATCAAAAAGCAGTGGAAAAAGCGCGCATGAGTGAGGCCGTTACGCTGGTGCGGGCCATTGCTAATGCCAACCAGGTTTTTTACTTAGCTAACGGGCGGTATGCTACCGTAAACGAAATAGAATTGCTTGATGTGGACATCCCGGGGTCTGCCACTACCACCTTGGGGGGAAAACGTACACAAACAAAATTTTTTATCTATTCACCCAACGGTTTGACAGACGAAGGAACAGATTCTAACTGCGTTGCTGTTGGCCAACGCGTTGCCAAGCTGGGGGAATTTTATTGGGTATATAACATTTATATCACACAGAGTAATCCTGACCGTATAAAGTGCCGCTTTTACGCGGGGGCTTCCGATATCCAAAGGAAACTTTGTGATCAGTTAAATACAAACGGTACGCTCTAAAAAAAGGTCCCCGTTTTAAATGGGGGCCTTTCATCGGGTAAAAAATCAATTCGCCCGGATGGGTTTTTGTATCAGCCATAAGCTAATAAAAATTAGCACCAACCCGACCAGTTCCACCCCTTGCGGCAAGCGCGAGCGGAAAACAATATCCGTTGCCATAGCAATAATAGGGGAGAAATACGTAACGGAAGCCATGCGCGTGGCTCCCCAGCGTTTGATTAATTCCACCATCAGTAAAAACGCTACCGCGGACGAAAATACCCCGGCTACCAAAATAGAAATTATGACTTTGCCTGTAAAGGCACTAACGGGCGGCACGGGCTCGCAAAGCCCGGCGATGACCAATAACGCCAGCGCGGAAAATAAATACTGGTGAAAGGTGTTACCTTCCAACGAAACGGCGCGGCTGTCCACCATAATTTTTTTAGTCAGCACGTTGCCTAACCCGTACGACCACGTCATAACGAGCAGGGCCAAACAACCGTACAGTACATGTGGGGATGCCTCAAATTGGCTGGCAGATAAATTGGGGCTCATAATCACCACCAACCCGGCCAACCCCACCAGCACCCCGGCCGCACGGCGCCAGGTAAAGCGGTCCACCCCTTTTAAAATGACGGCTCCGGCAATGAAGCTCCATATTGGGGTAGTACCGTTAAAAATACCGCCGATAGTGGGGTCCACAAACTGCTGCCCCCACGAAAGTGCCGCAAACGGCAGCAAGATAAGCAGAAAGCCGATTGTCCACGGCCGCCACAGTTGGCGCAGGGGGCATTTCAAATTTTTACGCTGAATCCCGTAGAAAATAACCAAAAATAGCAACCCCGCCAGTACCCTAAAAAAAGTACTCCATCCCGGCGGTAATACATCTACCATGTTTTTGGAGGCCAAAAACGCAGACCCCCAGCAAACGGCCAAACAAAACGCAATCAGATAACTCATGTAAGGTCTCCTTTTGGGTATTATAATAAATTTCACTACGGCGTTTGTGCGAAATTCCGGCGAATTCGTATAATATATGTAAGATGAAGAAATGGATTATAGGTGTAATCGTGGCGGTGTTGGCGCTAGGCGTTTATGTAGGTTTGCGCCGCACGCCGGGCCGCACAAGCGGCCGCGTGCAAGTGGTAACGTCGGGCTATGTGCCGTACACGCTGGCCAGACAAATCGGCGGGGAGTGGGTAGATGTTACCCAACTGCTGCCGCCGGGAGCGGAGCCGCACGGCTTTGAGCCTACGCCGGGCAGTATGGTGGCGGTGCACCGGGCCGATGTATTTTTGTACGTATCGGATCGGCTGGAGCCGTGGGTAAAAGACGTGCTCGGGGCCTCCGGAAAACGCACGCGCACAGTAGAACTGGCGCAGGGTGTTTCTTCGGGAGACGACCCGCATGTATGGATGGATTTTGGCTCCGCGGTAGAAATGGCCCGCACGCTGACAGATACGCTGGCGCTGGCGGACCCGGCGCACGCGGCCGATTATCGTGCCAATTTAGCGTTATTGGAACGGGACATTGCGGTGCTGGACCGGGATTTTGCCCGGGTGCTTGCTTCGTGTAAACACCAAGAAATTGTCCACATCGGGCACCTGGCGTTTGGGGCGTTAGCGCGGCGGTATAAGCTATCACTTACGGCGCTGGCAGGCACATCTCACGAGGGGGAACACTCCGCACGCAAGTTGGCGGACCTGGTAAAACAAGTGCGTGGGAAAAATATCCCGGCTTTATTTACGGAAGATGCCGTTTCTCCACGTTTGGCCGAAGCCGTTGCGGCGGAAACCGGGGCGGAAATCTTACCGCTTTATACCGTGGAACACGTGAGTAAAAACGATTTTAATAACGGCGTTACGTATGTAGAACTGATGCGCCGCAATCTGGATAGCTTGCAGCGGGGGCTGGTATGCGAGAAGTAATTTCAGCCCGGGACGTATGCTTTGCTTATGCACGCGTGCCGGTGCTGGAACATATCTCTTTTACTGTTGAGCCGGGCGATTACATTGGGCTAATTGGCCCCAACGGGGGCGGGAAAACGACGTTGTTAAAAGTGTTACTCGGGCTGGAAAAGGGCTGTGGCGACATTAAACTTTTCGGTACGCCGCTGGCGCAATTTACCGGGTGGGATAAAATCGGCTATTTGGCGCAAAAAAGCCCGGTAGCGCAAAGCCGCTTTCCCATTTCTGTGCAAGAAGTGGTGCTCATGGGACTGGCCGGGCGCGGTGCACGCGTGGGCCGCGGTGAATTAAAAGACGTATACGATGCCATGCAACAAACGCGTACCCGTCAGTATGCGGGGCGTATCTTTCACGACTTATCTATCGGACAGCAACAGCGCGTGCTACTGGCGCGCGCGCTAGTCAGCAAGCCGCAACTCTTAATTTTGGACGAGCCCTCCACCGCGTTGGACGCAGAATCGCGCGAGATGTTTTTTGATTTGCTGGGTGAACTTAATTCCAAACATCGTACCACCATTTTACTGATTACGCACGACACGGGCGAAGTGGGCAAGCATATTTCCAAATTTATGTACGTAGATAAAACACTGGTGTTTTTTGGTACCAAGCAAGAGTTTTGCCACTCACAAGAAGTAGCTAAAAAACTGGGTCCGTTTGCGCAACACACCATTGACCATTTACACAATATCCACGGGCATTGTCCGCTGGGGGCCGATTGCCGGGAGTGTCAACATGGTTGAGTTTTTAAGTTACGGGTTTGTGCAACGCGGGTTGTTGGCGGGCAGTTTGGTAGCGGCTGCGTGTGCGTTGCTGGGCGTGTTTTTGGTGCTCAAACGGCTTTCCTTAATTGGCGACGGCATGAGCCACGTGTGTTTGACGGGGGTGGCGGTGGCATTGCTTACTTCTACTAGCCCTGTTTATATGTCGTTACCGGTGGTGGCGCTTTCATCGTTGGGGATTATGAAGCTTACGCAAAAGTTTAGAATTTACGGCGATGCGGCTATCGGCATTGTCAGCGCGGCGGGGTTATCCGTAGGGTTGTTGATAACTGCGCTAGCAGGCGGGTTTAATACCGATTTGTTGGGTTATCTTTTTGGCAGTATTTTGACGGTTACCACTGAAGAAACGGTGCTTTGCGCCGGGCTGTTGGTGCTGGTGGGCGGGGGGATTTTTATGGGATACCGCTGGTTGGTAGCCACCTGTTTTGACGAGGCATTTGCTCACACGCGCGGCGTGCCGACACAGGCGGTCAACACGGTGCTGGTGCTGGTAACTTCCGTAGCGGTGGTGCTTTCGTTTAAAGTAGTGGGGATTTTTTTGATTTCTGCGCTTATTATTATCCCGCCCGTTAGCGCGCTTTTAATTTCGCATACGTTTAAGCAAGTGTTGTGGTTGGCCGCGGTGTTTGGCGTGGGGAGCGTATGGGTGGGTATTTATGCGTCGTTTGTGCTGAATATCCCGTCGGGTGCGGCGATTATTTTAGTCAGTTTAATATTCCTGTTTGCGTGTTATGTTTGGAGCAAGGGAGTACACCGTGGTTAAGAAAAATTTACCCGTTGAGCTGCTACTTAAAGAACTCAAAAAATTGTACCCCGAGCATGTTATCCCTTTGCACCACAAAAGCGCGTGGGAACTGTTGTGCGCGGTTATTTTGTCTGCCCAGTGTACCGACGCACGCGTGAACACCATTACGCCGCACTTGTTTAAAAAATATCCTACCGTATATGATTTGGCCAAAGCCGACATAAAAGACGTGGAAAAAATTATTCACTCCGCCGGGTTTTACCACAGCAAGGCACTTTCCCTTATTGAAATGTCCAAACGCATTTGCGAGGTGTACGGCGGCGAAGTGCCGCAAACCATGGACGATTTGCTTACTTTGCGCGGCGTAGCGCGCAAGACGGCTAACGTGATGTTGGGCGATTATTTCAAAAAGCCGGCCGGGATTGTAGTGGATACGCACGTCAAACGCTTGTCTTACCGTTTGGGGCTTACCAAACAAACAGATCCGGTCAAAGTGGAAAAAGATTTAACAAAACTAATTCCTTATAAATACTGGGGCTGGGTAGCGATTGCGCTAATTTTACACGGCCGCAGCATTTGTCCGGCGCGTAAGCCCATGTGCGAAAAATGCACGCTGGCTCCGTTTTGCGCCAAGAGCGGTGTAAAATAATCTTAAAATTCCAAATACGCAGGTGGCCCGGTTTATCCTCCAATGGGATGGCACTGATAATGGGTCATGTACGGGCAACTTATAGATGTTTTACTAAATGAAGAGCAAAAAGCTCTTGACCACTTATTGGCGCGGGGTATGCAAAAAATCCCTCCATCTTCTCCCGGGTATGCGACCAACCAATACACAATATCTTTTTTTAAGTATGCTTCTATTACGCCATATTGACGCAGGCCTGGTGGCATATGATACACAAAGTTACCTAAATTTTGATTTCCGGTACCTGTAAAATCATACCCCTCTAGTTCGTCCCATCGTGAGGTATAACTACCGGTCGCTAAGAAATGTAGCTCTTGTTGATTTTTAAGTTCGCGTAACACGCTAATGGCTATGGCAGCTTTGCTTTTTTCCACGGCTTTGTGATATTGGGGAATAGCCACGGCGGCTAAAATGCCGATAATTAACACCACTACTAATAATTCAATTACGGTGAATCCTTTCTTCATAATAACTCCTTTTATCGATCGGGCCTAAAACAACCATAAGAAACGGCCGTTATTTTGCGCCAAGCAGACGGTTCCCAACATAACAGCCGTAGTTTGCCGTTCATAAGAACGGCAAACATTCAGCACAAAACAACCGGGTAATTAGTCCGTTCGTTTTGTGCCTGATAACGACTGCTTTTGGAGTCTGCTTGTACCAGTAGTAAGACTGGTCCACCGTATTCCTCATACGGTTCCAAAAACAGAATTAAATTTTAGTTTTTAACACGCGGTGGCGTGCCGAAAAAACCTCCTTAACAATCTACTTCATTGTAGCAAAAAACGCGGGGGAAAAGCATTGGCTTTTCCCCCGCGTGTGTAACAGGAATTTTTATTTCAGTAGCGCCAAGAGCACACCGGCCGCTACCGCACTGCCGATAACGCCCGCCACGTTAGGCCCCATGGCGTGCATCAAAAGATAGTTTTGCTTGTCGTATTCCAGCCCTACTTTATTAGACACACGCGCGGCCATCGGTACGGCAGAAACGCCCGCCGAGCCGATAAGCGGATTGATTTTCGTTTTGCTAAAGCAGTTCATCAGTTTCGCCAGTAACACACCGGAAGCCGTGGCGATAGAAAATGCAATAATTCCCAAGACCAAAATACCCAATGTTTCGGTTACTAAGAAATGGTCGGCTTGTAATTTAGACCCTACCGACAACCCAAGCAAAATCGTAACGATATTGCAAAATTCGTTTTGTAGGGTTTTGCTTAAGCGTTCGGCTACGCCGGATTCTTTGACGAGGTTGCCAAAGGTAAGTGCGCCAATGAGCGGTGCTGCGGAAGGCAACAAGAACGCACACAAGAGCAAAATAACAATTGGGAATAAGATTTTCTCGCGTTTAGATACCGGACGTAATTGCGTCATGCGGATTTTGCGTTCGGCATCCGTCGTCAAGAGTTTCATAATCGGCGGTTGGATAATCGGTACAAGTGCCATGTATGAATAGGCGGCTACCGCAATCGCTCCGAGTAAATCAGGCGCTAGGCGCGAAGTCAAATAAATAGACGTTGGACCGTCTGCTCCGCCGATAATACCGATAGACGCGGCCTCTTTAAGGCCAAAAGCAAACAGTTGGTTGTCGCCAATGTAAATATACGAAAGGCCGATGGCACCGATAAGCGTAGCAAAAATACCAAATTGCGCCGCGCCACCGAGTAACGCCATCTTCGGGTTTGCAATTAACGGCCCGAAATCGGTCATGGCTCCTACCGCCATAAAGATAAAGAGCGGAAATAAGCCCGAGTTGATACCGGCATTAAACACAATGCCCAAAAAGCCATTGGGACCGGCGATTTCTTCGCCTACCGGCATGGGGATATTGGCCAGTAAACCGCCAAAGGCAATCGGTACGAGCAGTAGCGGTTCAAACTGTTTCTTAATACCCAGCCATAACAGAAAGCAACATACCGCAATCATAACGAGCTGTTGCCAAGTAATGGCGTATACGCCGGTGGTCTGCCAGATTTGGTTAAATGCTTGTGCAAAGTCCATAGCGTTCGCCTCTATTTAATTTCCGCCAACGCATGGCCCGTTTGCACTTGGTCGCCTTGTTTGACCATAAAGTGCACCGTTCCGGCAGCCGGAGCAGCCACGGGGGTTTCCATTTTCATGGCTTCCATGACCAGGATTTCCTGGCCTTCGCTCACGCGGTCGCCTTCTTTGGCTGAAAAACGCAACACTGCACCGGG
>JAKSPG010000037.1 GCA_024405075.1 Elusimicrobiaceae bacterium
ACGGCCAACACGTCTTCTATCCGCCGGCTATATCCGTCGGAAAGTTTACTTAACGGTTGGGAAGTATACGCACAACGCTTGGCCAAACGGCAAGGTTATTTTGACAACAAAGAAGATGCCCTGTTCCTGGCGTGGAACGAATATATCCGGGCCTTGGCCGCGTGGGTAGATATGAAATTGCATACCCAAGAATATACACAACCCGAAGCGTTGCAATTCCTTACCCAAACCCACGGGTTAGAAGCCGACCAAGCGCAAGTGATCATCAAGCAAGTGATTGCCAACCCGGGTCAAGCGGCCAGCTACCTCATCGGTTTAGATGCGCTGGAAACCGCCCATGATAAATACAGCAAAAAGCTGGGCAAAAAGTTCAACGAAGCGGACTTTAACAATAAGTTATTCCAAGCTGGTAACGTAGTTCCTTCGTGGCTGGATAAAGAACTTAAACGGCTGTATAAAAAGGACAGCAAGAAGAAATAACAAAACCGCTTCTCTTTTTCCCCGGGATATTGACCCGGGGATTTTTTTTTGAGAGCCGTTGACCGGATTTTGCCCCTGCACGGCAGGTGCCTTTTTTGCTACAATAATGAAAAGGAATTTTTTTCCTTTGATATTTATTTCTTTTTGGGAGGGTCCGGTAAAAAAGTTATGATTATCTTATTTTTAAATTGCGGCAGTTCTTCCGTTAAGTACAGCGTATACGATTGGGACCAGAAAAAAAGTCTGTGTGCAGGTGGCGTAGAGCGCATCGGAATTGACGGAACGCGCCTTTCACAAGACCGCCCCGGATTCCCTTCCTACGAAATCAACCAAAATTGTAAAGACCACAAAGAAGCTATCAATTTAGTTATTAAAACATTGACCGATAAACACAACGGCGTCATTGAGGACGTCAGCGTGATTAGTGCCGTGGGGCACCGCATCGTACATGGCGGGAAATTTGCCAAATCCGTCATCGTAGACGACAGCGTAGTAGAAGAACTTCGCAATATTTCCGATTTAGCCCCCTTACACAATCCGGCCCATATCATGGGGATTGAAGCCGCCCGCGCGCTACTGCCCGACGTAACACACGTATGCGTCATGGATACGGCTTTTCACCAAACCATGCCTCCGGAGTCTTACATGTACGCCCTGCCGCGCAAATGGTATACCGATTATGCCGTGCGCAAATACGGTTTCCATGGCTCGTCGGTGCTGTACACGTCACGCCGCGCGGCTGTCCTCATGGACCGGCCGGTAGAAGAACTGAACACCATCGTTTGCCACCTGGGTGCCGGGGCCAGCTTAACTGCCGTTAAAAAAGGCCGCTGTTTTGACACCAGCATGGGCCTTACCCCACTGGAAGGATTGGTGATGGGTTCGCGCTCGGGCGATATTGACCCGTCAGCTTGTTTTTATATGATGCAAAAACTCAATATGTCCCCCGAAGAGATGTACCCCATTTTAAATAAAAAAAGCGGCATGTATGCCCTCACCGGGGATCGGTTTTCCGACCAGCGCGACGTACGCAAAGGCATTGACGAAGGCGACGAACTATGCGAACTGGCTGCCCAGGTGCAAGCGCACCGCATTAAAAAATATGTCGGTGCGTATATGGCGGAACTGGGCAGTTTAGATTGTATCGTTTTTACCGCCGGCATTGGCGAGCGCGACCCGGACGTACGCGCGCGCAGCTTAGCAGGCCTGGAAAATTTTGGCATCATTTTAGATAAAGAGCGCAATGAAGCGGCTAACACCAATAAAGCAGAGTGCTTGCTTTCTGCGCCAAATTCAAAAGTAAAGATTTTCTTAATTCCTACGGACGAAGAAATCGTAGGCGTGCAAGATATCGTGGCGCTACTTAACGGCACCTACGATGTTTACACGAATTTCCGGTATATCTTCCAAGAGAAGAGCTACCGCAACAAACTGCGCGATGCGGCGTTTATAGAAGATGTAAAGAAAAAACCCGAGCTGTTAAAAGCGGCTATAAATCTGCCCGAACAGTTATTAAAGGAAATAAAACAATGATTTAACGCGCCCGTTTGTGTATTAGCAAACGGGCATTTTTATAAACAGAAAGTAAGGAGATAACCCTATGTTTTTACCGAAGGAAAATAAGTTCTTTGATTTGTTTGACAAGCAAGCGGAAAATATCGTCCGCGCGGCTGAATTTTACCGCAAGCTGGCTGAAGAAGGCTCTTTCACGCCGGAAAACGTGCGTAAAATGCACGAGTTTGAACACTACGGCGACGAATTAACCCACACCACCATTAACACGTTAAACGAGACGTTTATCACGCCCTTTGACCGCGAGGATATCTTGGCCTTGGCAAACCGGTTGGATGATATCATTGACAACATTTATTTGCTCACGAACCATTTTTACCTCTACAAAATCACTAAGCCAACGCAATACAGCCAAAAATTGGCCGCCACCTTGGAACAAACCACCAAAGCGTTGCAAAAAGCGTTAGCCACCCTCCGGCACAAAAAGAGCATGACTGACACGTTGCGCCAATGCGTGGAAATCAACCGCTTGGAAAATGAAAGTGATGTGTTACACGACGAAGCCATTTCGTATTTGTTTGAACACGAAAAAGACCCCATCATGGTCATCAAACAAAAAGAACTTTATGAAATTGCCGAAAGCACCACCGACTATTGCGAACATGTTGCCAACATGGTGGAATCTATTTTGGTTAAAAACAACTAAGGCCCTGTATGACTTGGATTATTTTTCTAATTATTCTAGCGTTGTTTTTTGATTACCTCAACGGCTTTCACGACGCGGCAAACGCGGTTTCTACCGTTATTTCCACGCGGGTATTATCTCCGCGCCTGGCGGTATGGTGGGCGGCATTTTTTAACTTTGTGGCGTTTTTGATCTTCGGTACTGCCGTAGCCAAAACAATTGGAGCGGGTATTATTTATACCCAATTTATAGACGCCAATTTAGTTTTCGGCGCGCTTGTAGGTGCGTGCGGGTGGAACTTAATTACGTGGTGGTTTGGGTTGCCGTCCAGTTCCTCCCACGCATTGATTGGCGGTCTTATCGGCGCGGGCTTTTTAAAAGGCGGCTCGCAAGCCCTGGTAGCAAGTGGCATTTTAAAAACGGTTTCCTTTATCTTTATTTCCCCCCTGTTAGGTTTTATCCTCAGTTCACTCATCGGGATTATCGTATTTAATATTGCCAACCACTTTAAACCGGCCAAGGTAGACGGATTTTTCCGCAAGGCGGAGCTTTTTTCAGCAGCCGCTTATTCGTTGGGATATGGTGGAAACGATGCACAAAAAACGATGGGTATTATCAGCATGCTTCTGGTAGGAGGTCTGGCCGGGTCCGAGATTGCCCCACTGCAAGCATTTTTCTATTCCCACCAGGAATTAGCCGCCATACACGCCGGAGAATTTGTCGTTCCGCTTTCGGTGGTAATTATCTGCCAAGGAGCGATTGCGTTAGGTACGCTTTCAGGCGGGTGGAGAATCGTTAAAACGATGGGGCAGAAGATTACGCGCCTGCGCCCGGTGGACGGTTTCTGCGCCGAATCGGCTGCAGGTATTTCCATTTTTATCGCTTCGTTTTTGGGGATTCCCGTCAGCACCACCCATACAATTACCGGCTCTATCGTCGGTATTGGCTCGCTACGCCGTTTGTCCGGCGTACATTGGGGCGTAGCCAAACGCATCGTGTGGGCGTGGTTTATTACCATTCCCGCCGCCGCGTTGATCTCCGCAATCGCGTATGAATTAAAAGTGTTGCTGTTTTAAGTAGCAAACCTTATCGCAAAAAACCCGTTCTAACCGAGCGGGTTTTTTTATATATATAACTAATCAATATGTATACCCGGTATACCCCGTGCCGGCTTTGCCGGTTGATTTACCGGTTTTCCGCCTTACCTAGTTCCGTATATATTTTTTCCGCACCGGCGGCAACCAGGCATCGCCGTGTATTTGAATCATCTAGGTACCACTAGGTCATTTCTGATTGTCCATTCTTAACCAAAGTACATCCCCCGCAACTTCCATAACAACCGACATAGCAATGTCCCCATGGATAATAAATGGCTCCGGTGCCAGAATTAATTACCGTGGACGTATTTCCACCGGGCATATCGATAGATAATTCATCTAAAGAAGTAGTATAGGAACCGTTTGTCATATGATAAAGATATTCAGCTTCGGCCAATGCTTTTGCCGCGGCTTTTACCGTAGCAAAACGACTTTTGATAACCGCCTTTTGATATTGCGGCACGGCCACCGCCGCCAAAATGCCGATAATTAAAACAACAACTAAAAGTTCAATAAGAGTAAATCCCCTGTGATAAGATAAAACGTCAAATCCTGCCAGCACACTACTTTTCTTCTGCATACATGTCCCCCCTCACATTGGGTTTATAAATAAAATGTAGCAAAAAAAAAAACGATGTCAAGTTTTATTTTTCTTCCCGAAAAAACCGCAAATAAAAACGGCAGACGTTTGTCTGCCGTTTTTATTTGCATCAAAAATGGAACAATTACATGTTTTCTTGAATTGTCTGTGCCAAGCGCTTAAGACCTTGCACGATTTGCTCATGTGTGGAATAGGAAAAGTTTAAGCGCATGTCATTTTTGGCGCGTGCATCAGGGTAGAAATCCACCCCAGCCACATAGGCCACTTTATTTGCAACAGCTTTAGGTAACAAGGCCGACGCATCCATGTGTTTAGGTAGCGTTAGCCACAGGAAAAGCCCGCCTTCCGGGCGCGTCCAGGACACGCCTTTTGGCATCACTTCTTGCAATGTTTTAAGCATCAAGTCACGCTTTTGGCGGTAAGCAACAATCAATTCGTCCACATGCGCTTTCAAATGGCCACTACGCAGATATTGTGCCGTAGCCAGTTGCAAAACGGACGACGTACATAAATCCATTGCTTGTTTTAAAATAACATACTTGCGAATTACATCTTCCGGCCCTAAAATAAACCCCAGCCGGAATCCCGGCACAAACACTTTGGAAAAAGTGAACATGGTAATCACATTGCCGCGTCCCTCGTCCAGCGCGTAAAATGCACGCGGAGAGGTCCCTTCAAAACGAACCTGCCGGTACGGCGAGTCTTCCAAAATAAATGTACCGTATTTTTTGGCCAGTTTTAAAATTTCCACCCGGCGTTCTTCGGGGATCGTGGTCCCCGTCGGGTTTTGGAAATCAGGCACCAAGTAAATAAATTTGCACGGTTTGCCTTGTTCTTTCAGCGCACGCAGTTTTGTTTCAACATCTTGTGGTAAAATACCATTTTCATCGCTGGCCGCGCCGATAATATCCGCCCCTGCCACTTGAAACGCTTGCAACGCACCCAAATACGTGGGCGAAGCCGTAATAATTGCGTCCCTCGGGTTGACAAATATCCGCGCCGACATATCCAACGCCTGCTGGGAGGCCGACACCACCAGCAACTGTTCTGCACGCGCCGTAATGCCTTCCGTTTCCTGTAGCAAGCTGATAAGTTCTTTTTTGAGCATTTCCTGCCCTTCGGTAGAGCCGTACTGCAACGACGTCTGCGGATATTTTTCCACCACGCTTTTCATCATTGTTGCTACTTCTTCCACAGGGAATAACGCCGGGTCCGGCAGCCCCCCCGCAAACGAAATAATATCCGGCTGGGCAATTACCTTTAACAGTTCACGAATCGCCGAAGCTTTGGAACGTTGCACTACATCAGCAAACAAAGGGGTATAGTCCATGTTCTTCCTCACCTTACAGGTATTTTACTATTTTTAGACTTAAATCTTTAGCCGGTACCGAGTGTGTTAACGCCCCCATGGAAATTACATCCACACTCGTTTTGCAATAAGTTTCTAAATTTTCTCTATTCACACCGCCGGAAACTTCCAATATGGCCCGCCCGGCTACCGCTTGTTTACAACGCACGATTTCGTCCGGCGTCATATTATCCAACATAATAATATCCGCCCCGACCTGCAATGCTTCCTGCACTTCGGCCAAGCTGGTGGTTTCCACTTCTATTTTGGGCGTATGCCCGATAACTGCTTTCACTTTTTGCACCGCTTTTGTAATAGACCCGGCCGCCGCGATGTGATTATCTTTTATCATCACGCTATCAGCCAACGTCATGCGGTGGTTACGCGCACCGCCTATGCGAACGGCATATTTATCCAGCCGGCGCATGCCGGGTTGTGTTTTGCGCGTATCTACAATCAATACACCATATTTCTGACCGATTGCGGCATATTCCCGTGCGGCCGTAGCGATACCACTTAAACGCTGCATAAAATTAAGGGCCGTACGCTCCGCCTTCAAAATGGAAACTACCCGGCCTTGCACTTCCAACACCCGCTGGCCTTTTTTAACGGCGTCGCCTTCGTTAGCAAGCGGAGTAAACGTAACATCCGGATCTACGGCGGCAAATACTTCTTTGGCGGTGGGCAGACCGCAAAGCACCAAATCTTCTTTGGCAGTAATCGCCGCTAACGCCTTATCCTGCGGGGCAAAAATCGCGTCCGAGGTAATATCTCCTAAACTTAAATCTTCTTCCAGCGCAAGTTCAATAATTTTATCCAGTATCATTTTGTCAACTCAAACATGTTATCAATCGCTTTTCTAGCTTGTTGTGCTACCAGCGTATCCACCTCTACCACTTGCTCCGCACGTGGATCCACCAACGCCTCCAGGGTGTTTATCAAGGTGTTTTTCTTCATATAACTACACACGCCGAACGGCCAAACAAATTGTTTATCCGGGTATTCAGCTTCCAGCCGGTTTACCAGCCCCCGCTCCGTTAGCATACCAACAGTTTTATCCGGTGACGATGCCACACAGCACGAACCGCCAGATGAAATAATTTTCTTAGGCGTTTGGCGGCGTTTTAGTTCGTTTTCCAAATTTTCCGCCATGAGCATATCCGGCACGAAAATAAGCTCGTCTCCCGGCATTTTTTGTGCAATATCAAACACATTGCCAGACGTTACACATACATCGCACACGGCCTTTACTTCGGCCGAGCCGTTGATGTAGCACAAAGCGGGTACGCCGGGATGTTTGGCCCGCAAATCGCGGACTTGTTGTGCCGTCATAGAATCAGCCAACGTACAACCGGCTTTCCCCGCCGGGATAATTACCTGTTTGGCGGGATTGATGATTTTAGCAGTTTCGGCCATGAACCACACCCCGGCAAAGATAATTTTTTCCGCCTCCGACTCGCGCGCTTTAAGCGCTAGCTCATACGAATCACCCCGGAAGTCAGCCACGCCGTACACCAAGTCGGGCGTGGTATATGAGTGCGCCAAAATAACAGCGTTTTGTTCTTTTTTAAATCGGTTGATAGCTAACGTGTACGCAGCGGCGGCCAAGCAATCTTCCAGCGTCCATTTTTCGGCCTTAGTTTTGGACACACTATGCAATACTCCAAACAAACGCTGGGCTTCCCCCATAACGGCCGCTTCTTTGGCTAGCGTACTAAGCATACGGCGTCACCTCTCTAAAATGAGTTAGAGGAAGACGAAGAATATGACGAAGAACCAGTACTGCCGGAATAAGAAGAATTCACCTTTCGGGTAGTAGTAGTGGTGGACGAAGAACCCGGCGGCGGCGGAACCGGCGCGGGACCGTTCATGTAATAGATGTTGGTTGTGTTAGTTACCTTACTGCTCTTGGAAACTCTAGTAGAAGATTTTTTCTTGGCGGATTTTTTAGCCCCGGAAGCTTCCAACTTCTTCCACTCGTCGGCCGGCGGTAGGTAGGAATCCCCACACGCTTGTAATTCATAGGCGGAAAGGGTATCATAATCCGAACCCGTGGCCAGCATGTTATCAAATTCCTGGTCTATAATGCGGTATTTAGCTTGTTTAAAACGTTGATCGGCCGAAGCAGACGTAGAATAATATACTTTATCACCTTGCGCCGTCTTGTGCGAATTACTTGAACACGCCGTTCCCAACGCAGCGACTACCAAACATAATAAAACTTTTTTCATAGGGTTCTCTCCCGGTAGGTAATCCCACCTGATTAAATTATATATCATATTTTGCCGCCTTGAAAAGATTTTTTCGCATCGTAGCGGCGGCAATTTTTCCTTCCGCCATTTTTTTTGATAAAATAGTAAAGCTACAACCTAAGGAGAGAGCCACCCAACATGCAAAATTTATACAACCTATGGGACGTTACCTGCGCCTTTTTATCTACCCCTACACTTGCGACCGGATACAATGTACTTAATGCTTTTAACACGCTAATTTGGGGCCCACCCATGATTTTTCTGCTGCTGTTTTTAGGTATTTACTTTACGCTGCGGCTACGCTTTTTGCAACGTTATACCTGGCCGGCTATGAAGTTATCCGTCTCCAAAATGGATTCCGAGGGTGTAGTAAGCAGTTTTGGCTCGCTGGCGGTTATGATTGGGGCCACGGTAGGGACGGGAAGTATTATCGGCGTTACCACGGCGGTAGCGGAGGGCGGCCCCGGTTCCTTATTTTGGATGATAGTGGCCGGTTTTTTTAACTTCGCTATTAAATACTGTGAATGCTTGGTTTCTTTTAAATACCGCGTTAAGTTGTCCGACGGCGAATACGTAGGCGGCCCCATGTATTACCTGGCTAGAATTTTAAAAAACAAGTGGATGGCCGTGATTTTTGCAGTGGGGACGTTTCTGATGGGTTTAACGGCCGGAAGTGCGTTACAGGCCAACTCCATTGCCGATGCCTTGCGGGAAGGATACAATTTAAACCCGTGGTACGTCGGCGCAGTAATTGCAGCATTGACGACCATTGTGGTAATCGGCGGGGTAAAACGTATTGCGGCCTATTCCGAATGGTTAGTACCGATTATGGGCGGGCTGTATTTGTTGCTGGCTTTGATTGTAATTGCCATGCACCTTCCCCAACTCCCGCACGCGGTGCAAGTAATTGTTCAAGGAGCCTTTACCGGCAAAGCGGCCGCGGGCGGAGCTATGGGCATAGGAATTGTGGCGTTGGTACAAAGCATCATACCTGCGCTGACCGCCGGTGTTACACGGGCCGTGCTGGCTACTGAGGCCGGCCTGGGAAGTGCTTCCATGGCGGCCGCGGCGGCCAAAACGCGCAGTGCTACGCAAATGGCTATTGTTTCCGCCACATCCGTCTTTTGGGCGATTTTTATCTGCACGCTGACCGGACTTGTGATTGTACTGGCCGGGGATTACCAGAACCCGCAAGTATATGCTGCCAATTTGTGTAACAGTGCTTTTAAGACAGTACCCTATATCGGCACACCGATTTTGATTTTTTCGTTAGTCGTATTCTCGTTTACCACGATTATCGGTTGGGGATATTATACCGAAAAGTCGTTACAATTTTTATGCAAAGGGAGTAATAAACTGATCCGCGCTTCGCGCTGGTTGTTTATTACGCTGGTATTCGTCGGTGGTTGGATTGGTACCAGTTTCTCATGGGATTTAACGATTGTGGATTCTCTCACGCGCACGGCTCAAGCCAACCTGTCCACACGCTTTATGTGGGCCCTGGCCATTTTGACGATGACGATGATGACCGTACCCAACATTTGGGCCTTGTGGTGTTTACGCAAGGTAATTATCAAAAACACACGCCTGTATTTGCCCAATATAATGAACAAAAAACCTACCGATGGGAAATAAAAAAAAATCAGGCGTTTTCAAAAAGAGTACATGCGGTAATCTCCGTTATCCGTTCCGGTGTTTTTTTGCGTAACGCTTTGGCATAGTTGGTTGGCCCGGGCACTGGTTTTGGGATCTGCCCAACAACTTCTGCCGGACAAACCGGAATAAACAAAATACCAAGCGTTAGCGGAAGACCCCAGTGTTACCCAACAGGCGATATAACCCGTATCATGTAACCAACAACGCCCCCACTTATAAAAATATTTGTCTGCATCCGCATCATTTTGAATATGCTGCGGGGTGGGCATTTCTATATCTAAATCCTCAAAGCGCGTGGTATAAGTGTCGTTGGCCAGTTTATAGCGTTCTTCTGCTTGCCAAATATTTTCCACCAAATTACGCGCTTGTGTGTAGCGGGCTTTATCCACCGCTTTTTGGTATTGCGGCAAAGCCACAGCGGCCAATATGCCGATAATTAGCACGACTACCAATAATTCAATTAACGTAAACGCTTTGACG
>JAKSPG010000038.1 GCA_024405075.1 Elusimicrobiaceae bacterium
CGCTTATACTCTCATCTACATAAGGGGATACGTATGGAAAAGAAAAGTGGTTTGTTGGGCCGTTTAGACGCAAAAGCATTTACGTTAATTGAGTTATTGGTTGTCGTGCTTATCATCGGTATTTTAGCGGCGGTGGCGTTGCCGCAATATCAAAAGGCGGTATGGAAATCGCGCAATGCGGAATTAAAACAATTGGTGCGTGCGGTAGCCCAGGCAGAGGAAGTTTATTTTATGGCCAACGGGGCTTATGCCGATAATTTTAACGAGCTGGATATAGATTTGCCGTTGGACGCGCCGGGAAGCTCTGTTAATGCTACTATCTCTCCGTGTAGGATACATGTGCAAGGAACGGATTCTGTACGGACGGGGAAGGATTTCCAACTTGTTTTAAATCATATGTCAGGTTCTAATGGTGTGACAGTTATCTCGCGTTGGACAAGTGGAAAATATAAATGTGGTGGCTTTAATTTCGAGGCAACGACTAAAAAATTATATTGTACCGAACGGGAAAGCTTGATGTCCGTTAATCCCGGAGAATTTTGTGTTAAACTGGAAAACGGTACTCTATCTTCTTCAGGTAGTACTGCCACTTCAGCGCATTACACACTTCCCTAAAAAAATAGCCCCCCGGTTGAGGGGGCTATTAAAACTAATTGTCTGAACTTATTTATTCGTTACTTCCAATTCTACGCGGCGATTTTGGGCGCGGCCGGCACGGGTTTTGTTCGTCGCAATCGGGTTGGCGGCACCGTGACCGATGAAGGACACTTTATCCGCGGCAACGCCGTTATTGACTAACGACAAAGCCACCGCTTTGGCGCGGCGTTGGGACAAGTCCACGTTGTAGCTCGGGTCGCCGATAGAATCGGTATAGCCGGCTACGCGGATGGAAGTATCCGGATATTTTTTAAGTGCGTTGGCCACGCGTTTAATGCGGGCGGAAGATTCGGCATCAATTTCGTCGCTGTTGGTGGCGAAGTTGATCGGTTCTTTGAAGGACAAAACCGTTACGTTGTTGGCTTTGGTGCTGACAGCCGCTACTTCTTGCAGGGCTTTGTCTTCTTTCATTACCGGGGCCGGAACCGGAGCAGGAGCCGGGGTCGGCTTAGCGGCTACGGGAGCGGGAGCCGGTTTGTGGCACGGGCATTTGCCGTGATGTTTAGGGTGATGCTTGCAGGTGCAAGCGGCCTTGGCGCACGTGTTAGAGCGGTTGGGCGTGTTAGTGCATTTGGCACAGTGGCAAGCGCCTAACAAAACGGCGGCTGCCAAAAGAGTCATTACTTTCTTCATTTGCGTCTCCTTAATTAAAATATACAACCTAACTCCTATATTCTACAATATCCGGCAAGAAGATGCGCCCTTTTTTTTCATTAACTCGCGGTAAAGCCGGTACACCGGTTTGCCTAGTTTTGGGTGCACGTAATCGGGCAGGATATAAGAAAGGGGTTTGAGTACAAATTCCCGTTCTTCCAGGCGCGGATGGGGAATAAATAAGGGGTAAACCGCGTCATCTTCAAATAAAACCTGGTCATCGTAAAATAAAATGTCCAAATCAATGACGCGCGGGCCGTTGGGAAACGTCGGTACGCGGCCCAGTTTTGTTTCCAACGCTTTTAATTGTTTAAGTAAGTCCATGGGCGCAAGGGTTGTTTGCAAGATAAGTACGGTGTTTACAAAGTCGGCTTGATTGACAAACCCTTCCGGCGCAGAAGCAATATAGGGCGAAACTTCTTGAACGGTGCCCAACGTTTTAAGTGCTTCTATCGCGCAGTCTAAATTTTCTTTAGCAGGGGCGATGTTGCTACCCAGCGCCAGTACCGCTTGGTGCGTGCGGGGGGAGGATTTATCGGTGGTTTGGGCGGTCGGGTGCATTTGGCCTGTGTACTCGGCCCAACGGTCAGGTGCTTCGTACACGCGCACCGCGGTGGCTTGAGGAAATTGGGTATGTACTTTTTCAAAAATCCAAACGGCCAGGTTTTCCGTCGTAGGATATTCAAAAAGTGTATTTAAGTTGGCCTTATCTAACGGGGTGTTGATGTGGGTTTGTAAAAATTGTTGTACGTCGCGAAAATCTACCAAAAAACCCTCGTTGTTAAGCGGACCGTAGAACGAAACCCGGTAATCAAACCGGTGCGCGTGTGGTGCTTCGTTGAGTGCGCCGCCGTGGCCGTGTGTGGCAGTGAACGAGGAGCATTGGGTGAGTGAAATGTATTTCATCAAGCGGCCTCCTGGTAAAAATTAAGTAGCTGGCGCGTTTCTTTTACGTCGTGCACGCGCAAGATGTCGGCCCCTTGCTGCAAGGCAAGCAAGTGGGCGCAAAGGGTTTGTGGCAGGCGGTCTTGCGGGCTGTCTGCCCCTTGGCTTAAAAAACTTTTGCGCGAAAGAGCAACTAGTAAACGTACGCCCAAATCTTTAAAAAAAGACAAATTTCTTAACAGTTCGTAATTTTGTTCGCGCGTTTTGGCAAAACCAAATCCCACGTCAATAATCAGCTGGTTTTTTTGAAGTCCGGCTTGTTGTGCTTGTGCAATTTTTTGTGCTAAAAAATCTTTTACTTCGGCGAGTAAATCTGTGTAATTTGTTTGCGTTTGCATGTTTTGCGGTGTGCCGCGCGTGTGCATGAGAACAAGCTGTGCATTGTGTTTTCTGACAAGTGAAAATAGTTCCGGCGAAGGGTTGCCGCTTACGTCATTGATAATAGTTGCACCGTTTTCCAGCCCGGCTTTGGCTACGGCTACATGGCGCGTATCTAACGAGAGCGGTAGCGCTGCGTAGCGCGCGCGCAACGCTTGGATAAGGGGTAATACGCGGTTTTGTTCTTCCAGTTGGCCTACCGGAGCGGAGCCGGGGCGGGTAGACTCGCCGCCGATGTCCAGCGCGTCTGCACCGTTTTGTACAAACGTTTGCGCGCGCGCCAAAAGCACCTCTAGCGTGTTGTGCGGATTGCCGTCGTAAAACGAGTCCGGCGTCGCGTTAATAATGCCCCACAGTTGTGTCATGCTTATTTAATCATTTCTAAAAATTCACTGCGTACTTCCAGTTTCTTAAATGCACCGCGAATGGCACTTGTTACCATCACGGCGTTGTGCTTTTCTATGCCGCGCGAGCTGATGCACATGTGTTTGGCTTTGCACACCACCATGACACCGTGTGGGTGGAGTGTGTCCATTAAACTATCGGCAATTTGCGCGACTAATTTTTCCTGGATTTGCAAGCGGCGCGCAAATACCTCCACCAAACGTGCCAGTTTGGAAATTCCCAGTACGCGCCCGTTAGGCAAGTAGCCAATGCTAATAGTGCCGAAAAACGGTTGCAAGTGATGTTCACACGTGGAATAAAATTCAATGTCTTTCAGTACGACCATTTCCTCGCACGATCCTTCCACAAATGTTTTTAATACGTCTTGCGGTTTTTGCTGGTAACCGCCGAAAAGTTTTTTCCAACTTTTTACAATGCGTTTAGGCGTTTCCTGTAAACCTTCGCGCGCGGGGTCATCACCGATGTAGGCGAGCATTTCGCGCAGGTTTTGCAGCATTTTTTCTTCGGTTATTTGATGTTTATGAGTTTGTGCAGTTGCACGCTTAACCGTAGTGACGGACGTTCTTTTACCAGTTTTACGCATAGGGCGATGTTCTCCTCTTTATTGCTTTGGGGTTGTAAATAAATAGTTGTTTTTTCGTTTTCGTAATTATAGTATTTTTTCAAATCTTCCAAATCGGTTTCTTGATTGACGACCAGTTTTATCACGTCTGCTTTTTTGAGCATATTTTCGCTAACGTATTTTTTGGGCGAAACACATACAAAATCGGCTTTGCTCACCTCACAATCGTGCGCGCCGTTCGTTTCAAGGTGTACGGTATGTCCGGCCGATTTTAACAAGCTAATAAGCGCGGGCAAATCTTGCTCTGCCGGTTCGCCGCCCGTTATGACAACCGTTTTGCACGGATAGTGCGATAGGGCCACTAACACGTCCAGATTATTCATTTCCTGTCCGCCGGAAAAGGCATATTTCGTGTCGCACCAGCTACACCCCATGCTACACCCGGCTAAACGCAAAAATACGGCCGGCATGCCGCTGTGGCGGCCTTCGCCTTGGATAGAGTAGAAAATTTCGCTAACCTTCCACAACGGCTGCGGCATTGTCACTCTCCCAAATTTCCAGTGTTTTTAACGTAAGCCCTTGCGGGGCCAGGGCCGCGCAGGTTTTGTCAAAAATAAATTGAGCCAAATTTTCGGCGGTGGGATTAGGCAGTAAATCGTTTAAGAATTGGTGGTCTGGCAGTTGGCTGTCCAAGAGTTTTTTAACCACCTTAAAGTCACACACCATGCCGTCTTTTTTGAGAGGCCCTTCCAATACAAATACAGCTTTCCACGTATGCCCGTGCAAATCTTGGCAAGGGCCGTTATATTGTGGCAGGCGGTGAGCCGCGCTGAAGGAACGGATAAGTTTAATACGCATTATTTTGTCTCCGGAAGTGAATTAAAAATCTGTTGCATGTAAATGATACACAAAATAATTTGTGCCAGGGCAAAAAGCGGTATGAAATACCACATTCTTATGTACCACAATACGCTTAACGGCCCCAGTAACAATACGGCCCAGCGCCAGATAACAGAGCGGGGGACTTGCCGTCCGGTTATCATATTAAAAAATAATCCCACGGCGGCGGCGATGCAAAAATCAAAAAGCAACATAAGTGGGATAAAAAACAGCGCGGCAAACAGAGCGGTCGCTTTCAGCGCGCTGGAGATGAGGGGCTTGTGTTGGGCTAAAAATTCTTGGGAAGTGGTGGCGGATAAGGTGCCCGGAATCGGCCGGGTCTGTACACCGCCGGAGCCGGCTACATAAAGGGTCCGAGGGCCGACGAGTGCCAGCCAGTTGTTTGCCAACAGTTCTTCGTTACTGGGTGGTGTTTGGCGCGAGGCGTCAAACGCTATTTTAAGGGGACTATGCGGGAAAGGAGCGTATACCGGCTGTCGGGGGGAAGTTAGTTGCCCCTTTTCAAATGTGACTTGCGGAAAATTTTTCAAAAATACAGGCAGATTCTTACCGATAAATCCGGCGGAAAAAAAATAAAAGACGACCAGTGAAAGTATGCACAAGTAGGCCACAAAACCCACCGTTTGCAACCGGGTCATGCGGACTAGGCGGTGGTAAGCGCGAAAGGAGAAAATAGTTTGTAAATGGGCCCAAATCATATTTTAATTATACCAATTTGGAGAGGTGGGCTAGGGAAGATAAAAAACCCGGGGAGGCTAAACGGCCACTCCCCGGGAAGCGCAAACTAATGATTTTTTACTTTATCTCTTCGTAACCTGCTAAGTTAGGTTGGTTAGGTAAAGTTTCAAAATCCCAATTAGTCGGGGAAACCCTGGTGTAGGTTCCCCGTTCCCTTCTTATTATAAAGTGTTCGGGTGAATTTGGGTTCCAGAAAACTTGTTCTCCTTCGGAAGTGCGGTATTTTTTCCAAGAAACCGCTTCGTCCCGATAAGCGTGTACTCGCTGCTGTTCTTGGCGTTTCAGTTGGGATTCCCGGGCGGCCAATTCACGCACCACAGCGGCGTAGCCCACCGTATCGGCCACTTGGTTGGCCAGTTGTTCTTGCATCAATTCGTCCACTTCTCCACGCAGCGCTTTGGCTTTGGAACTGGATTTTACGATGCCTAACACATCGCGGATAAGCAATTCTGTAGCAAACGAATCCGGGTTTTCCCGCGCCGCTTCAAACAGTTGGTTATACGTTTCTTCACTGATGTAAGACGGTTCGGTTTTCAGCATTTCCGGCTTATTATCCAAAATGTAGTTGTACACTTCCGTCCGGCCCGTGTTCCTGGCGTCTTTCAACGCCGCTAATGTAAACAAGTTGTTAGAACGGAACCCTTGTTCCCACAAGTAGTCAAACATTTCCCCGGTAGCAAAGTCCAACGGGTTGGCAAAGTACGTTTTAACCACTTTCTTCTCCCCGTACGCTACCTGCTGATATTTCACATGGACAGAAGCATCCGCATCCGCGGAACTGGACGAAGAAGAGTTGCTGTAACTCTTGCTCGTCGTATTTCTTCCAAACCAGGACCGGCGGGAAGAACTACTCCCGGACGAGGAGGAACTCTTGGAACTGGTGCTGGAAGAAGAATCCGCATCAATCAAAAGTTCCGCTTTGGAAACAATTACTTTGGTAGAAAACGTTTGCACACGGCATAAAGTTTTCCGGCCAATCCCGTGCTCCACAAATGCTTTTACCACGTCTACATTTCCCAAATCTACCGCTACACAAAAAGTGCTTATAGAGGCATTTTGAGACGAATCTGTATAGACATCAACGATGGCTTCAATGGAGGTGGGATTTTCATTGAAATAGTTATTGAGCAAATCCGCTTGTTCGTTGATAACCCGCCCCAATATCCAGCGGGCTTCTTGGTCGGAACCGCTTTGGCCGGACGTCGCCATAGAGGACGTATTGAGTTTCTGTGCTACGCCTAATCCGGCGGAAAACAACAGTGCCAGTAACAACATCATCGTGCGTTTCATAATAGGTCTCCTTTGGTAATATATTATTGTAACATAGTATTGGGAGAATAGCCCATTTTATCCAGGGGCAAAAGACCCAGATGCAAAAGTCATTTGGACCTAGGCGCAACTAGGCCTTTGAGCCTATTTGGCGGGAGCGGTTTTTTTGTCTTGGCAGGAAATTTGGGTGCCTAAAAAGAAAGTCTGGTTCTTTTTAAATACGCAGGAAAGTTTTTGGGCCTGCGGGGTACCGTCCGGCGCGGGAGAGAGCGGGCGCAGGCAAGCTATGCGGGTGCAGGAATAGGTTTCGCTGCATTTGGCAAACGAGGAGGAGGGAAAATTGCTGATAAACCACGAGAAATCTAAATTGTAATTGAGTGCCGCTAAAAATTGCTCGCACGATAATTCTTTTACCGGGCAGAGTGGCTCGGCTGTTTTGGTTTCTTGTGTAATGGTTTGGTCCAGTAGTGTGTAGCGTTCCTTGTCCACCGGGTCACCCTGTACTTCATAGACGTCAAAGCAGGAGTAACCGGGTACTTGTTTTTTAGAGCACGTAAACGGTTGGAAAATATCCTGCCCCGGGCACGTATCCTCTACAGCGGATGCATCCGTGGATAAATACTGGGCCTGCTGGCGTTGGGTAAATGGTTTGTACGCTGCCGCCAGGATAAAAACAAGCATCGCAAGTAGAACGATTTTTTTCATAGCTCTTCTTTTATCCTAGCAAATTAATAAAAGAAAAGGGGGGGGAGTGCCGTGTTCTAAAAAGGGTTATGTCCCGTACGTACGCGACTGCGCGCGCGAAACGCGTGTTTGTTGCAACCGGGCGCGGAATTTATTAAGATATAACCATACCAAGCCCAATCTTGCAAACAGAGGTTTTTTTATGTTTAAAGAAATTTTTTCACGTTCTTCCAAATCATCTCTTAACGGCGGCGAGGTGAAATCCTTTACGCCGCAACTGGCCGCATTTCTGGAGCAGTTGCCCACGGCAGTTTTGGTATTAAAATCTTCCGGTAAAATTGAATTTGCCAACGAGGCCGCCGGTGTATTATTGCAAGAAACGGGGAAAAAATTAAAGGGCGTTCACGTGGGCAAATTGGGCATTACCGAGGCCTTCTTGCAAGAGTTGGTGGTAGATAGCCCGGCTAAACGGGTGCTGACTATTGCCGATATGCAAGCCAATTCGTTTAAGGTGCATGTGGGGGCTAAACTCCTGGGCGAAAGTCCCTTTATCTTGCTGACGTTAGAAGAAATCCCGTTACTAAGCAGGTTGGAAAAGGAAAAAACTTTTTTGGTCACGGTGTTGGAAAATCACCCCTTGCCCGTTACGGTGCAAGATAGGGAAGGAAACTGCATTGTGGCCAGTGCTCAGGCGCGTAAATTATTTGGCTTTACCGAGCAAGAAGCCAAACAAAAATCCATGTATGAATTGCTTCCCAAGGAGATAACCGTTTCCCTGCAACGCCTGGATGAAGAGGCGTGGGTTTCGGCCACCCGGCTGGATCCTGTACGGTTGGCTTATAAATCTGATGAAGGACACGAGCGGATGTTGTCCGTCAGTAAAGCGGTTCTGCCAGGTGCCGACGGTAAGCCGTACTTTATTGTCAACGTGTACGAGGAAATTACCAAACATTACGAGTGGGAACAAGATTTGCAACACAGCCAAAAGTTGTTGCAAGCCATTTTGGACAATATCCCGCTGGGTGTATATACGCGCGATTGCGATACCAAAGTTACCTTTATCAACCGTCAGGGATTGCAAATCCTGGGCGAGCAACCGGCCACGCTTGAAAAGAAACACGACCAGCAAACTCAGGAAGAATCTGATTCCTATATCCAACGTGAACAGTCTATTTTAAAGGACGGAAAAACATATGAATGCCCTGCGGAAGAATACGTAGATTCCTCCGGTAAGAAAAGAGCCGTACACGTTATTAAAGTTCCGCTCACTGACGCGGGGCCGAAACCGTTGGTACTGACGATTGTGGACGATATTACTAAACGCCAACAGCAAGAGCGCGAAATTAAACGGGTAAACAGCATGCTTTCTGCCATTGTGCAAAACGCACCTATTGCGCTGTATGCTCGGGCGGAGAACGGACGGATGTTACTGCGTAACAAACAGTGCAATGCCTTGTTTGGCGATGCAAAAGAGGAAGATTTTGACGAGCGTAGCCGCTTGCCACACGAAACGGATGAGCAGGTTACCCAATATTTAAACCGGGAACAGGAAATTTTGCGCAAAGGCGAAACGTTGGATATCCCGGAAGAAGAATATACCACTTCGCACGGGGAAACGAAACTATTACACATGGTAAAAGCCCCGGTGCCGGGAGACACGCCCGAAAGCCGCTGCGTGATTACGCTGGTGGAAGATATTACGATTAAAAAAGAACAAGAACGGGCGTTGGTGGAATCTAAAAATTTCTTGCAAACAGTGATCAATCAGTTGCCGGTGTCGTTATCGGTTAAAGATTATAACGGTAAGTACATTTTGTGGAATAAAAAGAGTGAAGAGCTTTTTGGTGTACAAGCCCGCGATGTCATCGGTAAGGATAACTACCGTACCGACCTCAATAAGGACCAGGCCGAGTTCGTGCGCGAGACGGACCTGCGCGTGTTTGAAAGCCACCGCGAGCAAAATATTCCGCAAGAGCTTATTTCCTCGGCGCAAGACGGTATTAAAATTATGCATACCGTTAAAACCCCGGTGTATAACCCCGACGGAACACCCAACTGTCTGTTGGTTGTTTCCGAAGACATCACGGCTAAAACCAAGATGGAAAAGCAAATCATGGAAGCCAGCGATAAAAACACGTTGCTGGTTGAAAATGCGCGTGAAGGGGTTGTCATTTTGGAAGATGGGAAAATTATTTACGCCAACCGGGCTTTCTGCACGCTGCTAGGGTTTGATACGTTAGAAGATATTAAAGGCAAAAAATTGCTTGATTTCTCTACCGAAAACCACCTGGTGTTCTTAAAAGAAAAGTACGAAGCTGTTTTGGCCGGTACCGATACCAAAGCCGAACCCATAGAAGCGCATTTCGTGCGCAAGAACGGTTCTACGGTGGAGGCGAAATTTGCGTGTGTGCTCTCTAAATATTTGGGGCGGCGGATTATGCTGGGGTTTGCCAGTGACGTAACCGCCAGCAACCGCGTCTTGCGCGAGTTGAAAAAAGAGCGGGATAATTTCCGCCAATCGTTTGAGAACAGTTCTGTCCCGTCGTTTATCCTATCAGCCAAAGGATATGTGTCGGTCATGAACGAG
>JAKSPG010000039.1 GCA_024405075.1 Elusimicrobiaceae bacterium
ATACCATGCGATTATAACCTAACTAAAGTGAGGGGATACGTATGGAAAAGAAAAACTATTTTACAAGCTGTTTAGACGTAAAAGCATTTACGTTAATTGAACTTCTTGTCGTTGTTCTTATCATCGGTATTTTGGCGGCGGTGGCCTTGCCGCAATATAAAGTAGCTGTTGTAAAATCAAAAGTAAGCACGTATTTGCCAATGATTAAAAATTTCCTCCAGGCCGAAGAATCTTATTACATGACAAACGGGAGCTATGCGGCCGGGAGTTCCGCGGTGTCTGTCTTGGATATAGATATGCCCTCCTCCTGCACGCATGCCGGTGGAAATACGTGGAAATGCGGGGAAGATTTTATGTTTGATTTTTCAAACCAAAACGGAATCTATTTTTATTATTGCCCGGGGTATAGTTCTTCTTATAGCGACTGTTCATCACAGAAAGATTTTCACATTACGGTCAGTTATCAATATACCTCTTGGGAAATGGGCGCAAACAAGAGGAGGTGTGTAATTGATACTTCCCTGGGTAGAAAAGTGTGCAAATCGCTCAACTTAAATTAACCTTTTTATTTTTCCGTGCAATTTGCTATAATAAACAAGAAGGCAATTTTGCCTGACCATTTTTTAGAGGAAGAAATATGAAAGAAAAAATACATCCTACGTATGAATTCGTAGAAGCCGTCTGCGCGTGCGGCAATAAATTTATGACGCGCTCCACCGCCAAAACCTTAAAGCTGGATATCTGCTCCGCTTGCCATCCGTTTTTCACCGGAAAGCAAAAATTGCTGGATACGGAAGGTATGGTAGATAAATTTAACAAACGCTATGCCAAGACCGAAGGCAAAACCTTGGTCCGCAAGCCGAAAACAGAAGTAAAAGCTAAGGCAAAATTGGCCCGCAAACCGGCGGCCGCCGTTAAGAAAGCCGCTGTCAAAAAACCGGCCAAAAAAGCCGCGGCTAAAAAAGAAACCAAAGCCGAAGCTAAATAGCGTGGCACAATTTAAAGAGCAGACAACCGCAAGGTGTCTGCTCTTTTTCTATGTACTAGGTGGGAAAACGTATGGATACATCTAAATATATCGCCGAATTTAAACAGTTGGAACAAGACCTTTCAAGCGGTAACCTATCCGCGGCCGATTTGGCGGCCAAAGCCAAACGCCACGCTTATTTAAAACCGATTATTGAAAAGGAACAGGAAATTACCACCGTGGAAAAGGCCATCGCCGACGACCGGGCCCTCATTGAAGCGGGTGAAGATAAAGAACTGGTTAAAATGGCCGCCGATGAACTAGCCGAGTTGGAAGAAAAACTGCCCACCTTGCAAAAAGAACTGCGTATTTTGGTAATCCCGCCGGACCCAAACGATTCCAAAAATATCTATTTGGAAATTCGCCCCGGTGCGGGGGGGGACGAATCGGCCCTGTTTGCCGCGGAGTTACTGCGCGTGTACCAACACTTTGCTCAAACGAAAGGTTGGGCGACGGAAATTTTAGAGTTTACTCCCACCGGACTTAAAGGTTGTAAATACGTGAGCATGTTTATTAAAGGCGACGGAGCATACTCGTGGCTTCGCATGGAAGCCGGTACGCACCGCGTGCAACGCGTGCCGGATACGGAAACTTCGGGCCGTGTGCATACGTCCACCGTAACGGTAGCTATCATGCCGGAAGCCGAAGAAATTGACATCCAAATCCGTCCGGAAGATTTGGAAATGGAAACATGCCGTTCCGGCGGGGCCGGTGGCCAAAACGTGAATAAGGTGGAAACGGCCGTGCGCATTTTGCACAAGCCAACGGGCATTGTCGTTTCCTGCCGCGAAGAACGCCACCAAGGTGCCAACCGCGAAAAGGCCATGGCCATGCTGCGCGCGAAACTCTATCAAATAGAAGAAGAAAAACGCAATAAAGAAATTTACGATGAGCGCAAAAGCCAAGTCGGCACTGGGGACCGCTCCGAAAAAATACGCACGTATAACTTTCCGCAAAGCCGCGTGACCGACCACCGCACCGATATTTCTTACCACAATTTGCTGGAAATTATGGAAGGAAACATTGAACCCATGCTAGAAGATTTGCGTGCATGGCGTGTAGAGCAAAAACTCAAAAACTTGCAAATTTGATGACGATTTCCGAACTATTGCAAACGGCTGTTACCCGCTTGACACAGGCCGATTCCGACGAGCCACAAGCTAACGCCCAGTGGCTTTTGGCGTGCGTGTTGGGTGTCACGCGGACCTGGGTGCTGGCCCACCCCGATTATACCCCGGACGATAAAGAACAGGCCTTATATAACACATATATTACACGCAAGGCGGCCGGAGAGCCGCTTTCACACATTGTGGGTTACCAGCCCTTTTGCGGGCTGGATATTATCGTCACGCCCGATGTGCTTACCCCACGCCCGGAAACGGAAGAACTGGTGGACCTTGTCAGCGCGCACTACGATAAAAAAGGGTCCTATACTTTTATAGACATGTGCACGGGCAGTGGCTGTATTGCCTGCGCACTGGCCAAACGTTTTACGCGTGCGCAGGTACTGGCGGTTGACATAAGCGAACCAGCCCTTGCCGTGGCGCAGGAGAATATTAAAAAATTTCGTCTGCACGAGCAAGTACACTTGCTGCAAAGTAATTTGTGGGAGAGTGTGACAGGTACGTTTGATTTAATTATTTCCAACCCGCCGTATATCCCTTCTCAAATTGTGGATACGCTTACGCAGGAGGTTTTGCGCGAGCCGCGTTTGGCGTTGGATGGCGGAAAAGACGGCCTGGACATAGTACGCCCGTTGTGCAGTGTGGCGGCAGATTATTTGAATCCCGGCGGCTGGCTGGCGTTGGAACTATGCAAAGGGCAGGCGGCCGCGCTAGCACGTGGACTTGCCGAAATCGGCTGGCAAGCAAACACCAAAAAAGATATAGTGGGAATAGAGCGTTTTGTGCTTGCTCAAAAAAATTAATTTTGTTTAGGGAGTCAGTATGGATCGGTTTTTAATTCAAGGCGGCAAAAAATTACACGGCACTGTACGCGTAAGCGGCAGTAAAAATGCGGCATTGCCTATTTTGGTGGCTACCCTGCTGACCGACGAGCCGTGCATCATCCGCCGCGTGCCTAATTTGCGCGATGTGCGCACCACACTTAAAATTTTGGAGTATTTGGGCAAAAAGATTTCGTATCAAAATAATACCGTTACCGTGGAGGCAAACGGCCCCTTGAAAAACGATTTGCCGTACGAACTGGTTAAACAAATGCGTGCGAGCTTTTGGGTGGCCGGGCCGCTACTGGCGCGGTTTAAGCAGGCGCAAATTCCGCTTCCCGGTGGGTGCGCGATCGGCGTGCGCCCGGTGGATATCCACTTGAAAGGATTTGAAAAATTAGGCGCCACATGCCACACCCAAGCTGGTGACGTGCTCATCCGTGCCGATAAATTAAACGCAGCCAAAATCGTGTTGCGTTTCCCCAGTGTGGGCGCTACGCAAAATTTGCTCATGTGCGCGTGTTTAATTGCGGGCGAAACCATTTTGGAAAACGTAGCCAAAGAGCCGGGAATTGACGATGTGATTTCGTTCCTAAATAAAATGGGGGCGGATATCCGTACGGACGATAAAGGCCGTTTAGTAATTAACGGCGTAAAAACGCTCCACGGCGCCGAACACACCGTGGTGGCCGATCGCATTGAAACGGGTTCATACGCCCTGGCCGCCGCCGCTACCCGCGGGGACGTGCTGATAGAGCAATGTGTGCCCGAACACAACGCTATTTTGTGGGAAGATTTGCAAGAGACGGGATTTAAACTGGACCTCGGCAAAGATTTTGTGCGCGTGCATGCGTACGATGGGGATATTAAGCCGCTTCGCGTGCGCACGGCGCCGTACCCGGGCTTTCCTACGGACTTGCCAGCCCCGTGCATGACGCTGATGACGCTTTGCAACGGCACGGCGGAAGTGGACGAGGATATTTTTGAAAACCGCTTTATGCACGCGCCGGAACTGGTGCGTATGGGGGCTCAAATCGCTACGGAAAAAAGTTTGGCTCGCATTACGGGCGTGAAGGAATTATCGGCCGCGCATGTGCAGTCGTCCGATTTGCGTGGCGGATTTGCGCTAGTCATGGCAGGGCTGTGCGCCAAAGGCGAAACGGAAGTGGAGCGCGTTTATCACATTGACCGCGGTTATGAAAAATTAGAAGAAAAACTAACCGCGCTGGGCGCGCAAATCCGCCGCTATAACCCTGACAGAGATGAATTTTAACACGTGGTTTAACGAATTACAAACCCGCACCGCCTTAAACGGCGGCGCGGGTTTGGTTGCGTTTGGTCAACTGCTGGCGCGGCTTGATAACCCGCAAAATCCATATCAAATTATCCACGTGGCGGGTACGAACGGTAAAGGAACGGTGTGTACGCTCTTGGCACGCGTGTTGGCAGCGGCGGGGGAAAAGGCGGGGCTGTTTGTGTCGCCTCATTTAATTTTGCCGACGGAGCGTATCCAACTTGACAGTGTAGAAATTACGCCGGACGATTTTATAAACGCGGTGGAAAAAGTACTTGCGCACGCGCAAGAGCCGCTTAATTTTTTTGAATTAATCACCGCCGCCGCGTTGGTTTATTTTGCCGAGAAAGAAGTGTCGCACGTAGTGTTGGAAACGGGCCTGGGTGGCCGTAAGGACCCCACCAACGTGTGTATGCCTGTGTTATCTATCATTACTTCTATTGGGTTGGACCATACGCAGTTGCTAGGTAACACGCTAGACCAAATCGCCGCTGAAAAAGCGGGCATTATTAAACCCGGCGTGCCGGTGCTATGCGGCGAATTACTACCCGCCGCCGCGCGCGTAGTGGAAGAAACGGCGCGCGAAAAAAATGCGCCGCTTGAATACGTGTGTGTGGAAAAAATACCGGGTAATGCACGGGCGCAGAATATAGGTTTGGTGCAACGGGCGGCAAAAATGCTGGGAATTCCCGACGATATCATTTGCCGCGGACTGAAAACCGTGCAACTTCCGGGGCGGTTTGAAATTTTCAAATGCGCGGGTAAAACAATTATTCTAGACGGTGCACACAATCCGCCGGCGGTAGAAAATTTACTTGCGCGTTGGCAGAAAACGGAATTTGCCGGCCAGCGCGCGGCAGTACTGTGCGGCTTTATGCAGGACAAAGACTACCCGCACATGCTACGCATGCTTTCGGCATGTTTTAAGATGGGGGTTGTAACGGCGGTAGACTCGCCGCGCGCGGCAAAATTTTTCTCGTCATCCCGCAGAGTCGGAGTGCGGGATATAGAAAAATTTTCATTAGGTCCAACAATAGACATTTTGCCGCCTACGTGGCAATTTGTGCACGATGTCTCTGCCGCGCTTGCCCGCGCACAGGAACAAGCGGACGTTGTTTTGGTAACTGGTTCGTTTTATCTTGTTGGTGCGGTGCGCAAGTGGTTAATTTAGTTTGAGCGAGTTACAAATTTTTCGTCCTAAAGCCGAGTTGTTTGCCTTCTCGCACAGCCACCTGCCGGCATATAGGTAGGACGTATTTTGGTAACATTTTGTAATGGAAAAATCACTGTTTGGGGTACATTGGGAATAAGAAGAATTGTTCCCGGGGCAATACCATAATGCAATACCGATCATCGACCCGGTAAAATCAAGCAGAAAATCATTTCCGCATTTCCAAGTTGATGCCGTAATCTTTTGACAATGGTTGGGAAGCGCCACATCTAAGGTGTCATCTCCGTAAACGTACGCTCCGTTGGCTAAATAATACCGTTCTTCGGCTTCAACGATATTTTTAACAAGCGGTAACATATTGCTTGTTCGTGCTTTTACTACGGCCAACTTATACTGCGGCAGGGCTATCGCTGCCAAAATGCCGATGATAAGTACAACTACTAACAGTTCAATCAGCGTAAACGCTTGTTTGTTTTTCATAGAATTTCTCCTTGTGTAAAATTTCCTTACAACCATTATCGTTTTTTTTTTTTATGTTTCAAGTAAATCTTGCGGCCCGGTATAAACCGCGTGCCGTTTAATGCGTTAAAAATAAGGCAGGACGGGCGACCGGGCACAGAGGGTGCTTTTCGTGCGCGCGTTCGGAATCTCGTCAGAAAAATAATTGACATCCTTCCCTAGATGTGGTTAAATTTTAATATATACGCTATTTTAGGGGAGCTTGTATGGCATTAGATAAAAATCTGTCCAACGAGCCGGGCGATATTACCCGGTTCCTAAATAAATTTCAAGAATCAGCATCGTCCTCTTTTGAGTTGCCGTCGGCCGATGCATCCAAATCCGCCTATTTATCCACACCCAAAACTACGCAGGATGAGTATTCATTTGAACGTTTGGAGCGGAAAATCCAGGAGTTGGAAGAAAAATTTGATGCCTCCGACTTACAAAACGAGTTTATTTTGTCTGAGCTTTCCCAAACGCGCGAGGCCATTGAACACCAAAAAGATAAAGACGTATTTTTGGAGCATTTGTCGTCATCTATCGCCAGTTTAAAAGCCAGCGTGGAAAATTTAACCCGCGCACAACAGGAACGTTCTTTCTCGTTTGGTCCGTCCGGCGTACAACGTAATTTTGACTCATTCCCCTCGTCGGATACGCGTGCTAATGTCTACCCGTATCAACCCGATAACTACCGCGCCGCCCAAGAACAGCGTCTGCGTGCCGAGCGAGATGAAAAAGAGCGTCTTATTTCTAACTTGCATCGCAAGGCCTCCCAGCTTAAAGCGGTGAACAGTGCGCTAGATAGGGAAATTAAAAAGGTGCAACAGGAGAAAACGGAAGCACTCAAAAAATCGGCTGAGCAAGCCAAAGAAATTTTATCCCTGCGCAACCAGCTAAACGCTGCCGAGGAACGTTTCAAATCGTTTAACTTTGAAGGGCGTGTAATTTCTATCCGCCAGGAATACCAAAAACGCGTCAATCGTTTGGAGACGCAGCTTAAAGAAATTTCCGATACATGCGTAAAACAAGTGGAAGAAATTGAAACGTTGCGGGCGGAAAATATCAAATTACAGCAAACCGCTGCCGAGAAAGAGCAAGTCCTCCATGCGTTGCAAGCTAAAGAGCAAGAATTGCAAACCTTGCAGGATAAAATGAGTGCCTTGCAGGCAGAGCAGGCCGAGCAAACCAAGCACAACCACGAACAGCAATTAAAGTCCGAGCAGGTGGTGCGCTCGTTAGAAGAACAGCGCGACGAGTTGGCCGTGCAATTCCAAAATGCCCAGCACGAACTGCAAGCCGTACGCAGCGAAAAAGAACTGTTGGAAAAGAACTTCCGAGAACTGGTTAAAAAGATTAATAGCAACGATGCTGTTATCGGCGAGTTGAAACAAAAAATTGAAGTGCTTTTACGCCAAAACGAACAGCTTTCTAAACGCACCATTAAGCTGGAACAAGACAACCGCGATTTGATTCGCGATAAACAAGCCATACAGGATGAATTGACCGTGGCCAAAGAGCAAGCGCGCAAAGCTGCTGTGCCACCTCCGCCTGTCAAACAGAATAAAAAAGAGGAGACTACCCAGCCGCTTCAGAAAGCTGCCGCTGCTCAGTCTGCTCCCGCTACCCCCATTTCTGCTACTGCGGCGGCTTCTGCGCCCAGTGCCAAAGAGCCGGAAAAATCAAAACCCGCCGCGGCACCTGCCGCCCGGGCCACTGCCCCGAAAGCCGAAAAGGTTCCCCCGATGGAAACCCCTGTAGCGCTTACTAAAAAGGCCAAAAAACCGGTAAAGACCGAGGACGATCTGCCCGAAATTAAAATCGCCGAGCCGGTGGCACAATTTCCGCAAGTGCTGGACCGGGATGATTTTTTGGAAAAGACGGACAGTTTTATCGGTCGGATTAAGTGGTCCATTTTCCGCGAGGACCGCTAGAGAACATCGTCGCAACGGACAGGATAGCGCATGGCACTTTTAACAGTAGCGATATTGTACGGCGGTAAATCTACCGAGCACGAAGTTTCTATTCACAGCGCACAAACGGTGTGTCGTTTGCTTCAGGCGCGCCCGGAGCGTTACCGCGTTCTTCCCATATTTATTGATAAACAGGGATATTGGTTTTTGCAAAAGGAGTGCGGCCCACGCCAAACGCAGGACGTGCCCATTACGCCCGTTATTACGGCGCAAGCTAATTTGAAAAGTTTAGACGGTGCATGGAACGCAAAGGCGGATGTGTTTTTCCCGGTGCTCCACGGTACGAACTGTGAGGACGGCACCATGCAGGGCTTTTTGGAAACGCTAGACGCGGCCTACGTGGGTTGCGGGGTGTTGGCCTCTGCCATGGGCATGGACAAGTTGGTGGCCAAACAAATTGCACGAAATGCCGGCGTCAACGTGTTGGCGTATCAACGCGTACACCGGGGGGAAACGTATGATTTATCCGCGTTAAAAACGTGGGTTACCCAGCAAGGGTTGCCGGTGTTTGTTAAGCCGGTGCGGTTGGGTTCATCCGTCGGAGTGCGGAAAGTAAAAGAAATAGAGGAATTACAGCCGGCTATTGATTTTGCCCTTCAATTTGACAGCGATGTAATGATTGAAAAAGGCGTGGAGGCGGCTCGGGAAATTTTCTGTGCGTTGTACGGCGAGGGCGAGACGCTTCTGTCCTCGGCTTGTGGGGAACTGCGCACCTTGGCGGGGGAATTTTTTGACTATAATGCCAAATACGTAGTGGCCGGTGGTTGCGAAACGAATGTGCCGGCCGATATCCCGGCCCAAACGGCGGCCCGAATGCGTCAGGATAGCGAAACCGTTTTCCGCGCGTTGGGCGGCAGTGGGTTGGCGCGGGTAGATTTTTTGATGGACAAAGAAGGACATTATTACTTTTCGGAAATCAACACGTTGCCGGGTCTAAGCGAAACGAGCTTATATCCGCAATTATTTGAAGCCAGCGGCCAAAATTATGCACAGTTGTTAGACGGAATGATTGACCTGGCACTGGACGTTTGGGCGCGTAAGCGCAAACTCTCGTTAAACCGATAAATATGAAAACGCTCGTACGCCGTTTTTTGGGATTAAATGTTTGGGTGAAAGTGGTGTTTTGCTTTTGCCTGGTGGGGATGTTGGATAACACCATTCTGATCGGGCGTGATTTATCTTCCGGCGGCATATTACTGCGGTTGCATGTGGGATTTTGGTTATTGTACGCGGCGCAGGCGGCGTTTATCTTACTGCACGAGCGGCTGGTATTCGTATTGGCTATACTGCAAGGGCTTATGGCACTAATTATCAACGCGGATTTTACATTTATGCCGCTGATGCGCGTCATTGGGCGTTTTGTTTATATATGTGGGCCGGAGCCGACGCTGGAGATGATGAAGGTGTACCGGTATGTACTTATTTCGGCGGCGTTTACGCTACAGATGTTAAGCTCATTTGTATTGTTTAGCTTGTTGCCAGCCCCCAAGAAACCTACCCCGCAAGCATAAATTTGTAGGATGAAAAAGTACGGGCACAAACAAAAAGTTTGTGCCCGTTTTTTTTGCTGTATTTTGGCGAAAAAATTAGAAAGACTTGACATCGTTTTTTTTTTGCTACATTTTGCATATAAGCCCATTTATGAGGGGGGGATATGTATGGAAAAGAAAA
>JAKSPG010000004.1 GCA_024405075.1 Elusimicrobiaceae bacterium
CTGGAAATAACGTGCATTTTAATAAGTTGAAATAGGGCAAAAGAAGGAGAAGATGCAAGAAAAGATAAAAGAAAACCCCCTCCAACTTTAACGGCTTGGAGGGGGATTATGCTTAAACCGATTTATTTAATTTTGTACGTGTCGGCAATAATTTTCCACGCTTCTTCGGCACTGTCCACAATGGGGCACAGGTGTGTGTCGTCTTGAGAAATAACCCCATAATCGGCTAATGCCTTTACGTTGATGACCTTGGTCCAGAACTCTTTACCTACCAGCACTACTGGGATACTTTCTTTTTTGCCGGTTTGGATGAGTGTTAGGATTTCAAACAATTCATCAAATGTACCGAATCCGCCCGGCAATACTACAAAGGCTTTGGCACGCATAACGAAGTGAATTTTGCGGATCGCAAAATAGTGAAACAGGAAAGCCATATTTTTGCAAATGTATGGATTGGGGCGTTGTTCGTGCGGTAGGGTGATATTAAGGCCTACGCTTTTGCCGCCGTTTTCAAAGGCACCGCGGTTGGCGGCTTCCATAATGCCCGGGCCGCCACCCGTAACTACGGCAAATTTGTCCCCGGCGCGTTTGGCAACGATGGTCGCAAATTCGCGTGCCATATCATAGTATTTGGACAGAGTACTAAGTTCCTTGGCACTTTTTAATTGTGCTTGAAGTTTTTTGTCTTGCGGCTTTTTAGCCAGTTCCGCTTCAAGGGTTTCGATGCGTTCTTTCGCTTTTTGTGCTTCATAGATGCGGGCACTGCCAAAGCAGACAATCGTTTCTTCAATATCAAAGTATTTGAGGTATAACTCGGGCTTTAATACTTCCAGCTCCATGCGTATAGGGCGCATCACATCGTGTTTTAACAGATTCATGTCTTCATACGCTTTAATGTACGACGAATCATGCGGAAAAGATTTTGGATTAATTGCCATAAGTTTCTCCTTTTTATTTCATCCAAGTTAGAATTTTCTTGCTGATGTGTTCTGCATCTAAACCAAATGCTCCGTACAACTGGGAGGATTTGGCGTGTTCTACAAATTCGTCGGGGTATCCCAGCCGCAATAATTTATGAGATACTTGTTTGTCGGCCAGGTATTCCGCTACGGCCGAGCCGAAACCGCCGGCCAAAGCATTGTCCTCTACTGTGACCAAATAGGGGGAATTGTTTAATGCTTCGTCAATAAGCGCGGTGTCTAGCGGTTTGACAAAACGCATATTGGCTACGGCCGCCTCTATTCCTTGCTCACGCAAGAGTTTGGCTGCCTGCAAGGCCGGGTGTACGCGGTTGCCGATAGCTAAAATCGTAACATCTTTTCCTTTTTTAAGCCAGTGCCCTTTACCGATAGGCAAGGTGTGAAGCTCGCCATCCATTTTTACATTAAAACCCGCACCGCGCGGATAGCGCAGCACAAAGGGGGCGTTTGCGTCAAAAGCTGTTTTTAACAGATGTTGTAGCTCATTTTCATCCGCCGGGGCGGCTACGATGAGTTGCGGAATTTCGCGCAGGAAACTTAAATCAAATACGCCGTGGTGGGTAGGGCCGTCCTCGCCGACTACGCCGGCGCGGTCCAGGGCGAATACAACAGGCAATTTTTGTAATGCAACGTCGTGCAGCATTTGGTCAAAGCACCGTTGGGCAAACGTGGAATACAACGCAACGATGGGCTTTAACCCGCCCGCCGCCAGGCCGGCCGCAAACGTGGCGGCGTGTTCTTCGGCGATGCCTACATCAAAGTAACGGGATGGGTACTTATCCCGAAATGCATCCAACCCCGTACCTTCGGGCATAGCGGCAGTAATGGCGTTAATTTTTTCGTCCTTTTCCGCCAGCTTTAAAAGAGCATTTGAGAATGCTTTCGTAAATGAAATACAGTCAGACTTACTTAAACTGTCGCCCGTTTCCACGTCAAAAAGCCCGATGCCGTGGAATTTGGTGGGGGAATCTTCGGCGGGTTTATAGCCTTTGCCTTTTTTGGTTACTACGTGCAAAATAACGGGCCCTTTCACGTTTTTTACGTCTTCCAGTACATCAATGAGGGCGTTGATATCGTTGCCGTTTACCGGGCCGAAATAGCGAAATCCCATTTCCTCAAACAGTGTTCCCGGGAATAGGATAGAACGCGCGCGTTTGGCCAGTTTGGCGGCATTATTGCCCAGTTCGTCAAAGCGTTTTAAGAAGTTGGTAGCTTTTTCCTCGGCCAGTTGGACGTATTTGGTCGTGAGTAGTTTGGTAAGTGCTTTGCCTAATGCACCGACGCGTTGGGAAATAAACATTTGGTTATCGTTGAGAATTACCAGTAAGTCCGAGCGCAACAGCCCCGCGTTTTGCATGGCTTCGTAGGCCATGCCGCCCGTCATGCAACCAGCACCTACCACCGCAATCACTTTATCGTGCGATTTTTGTTGGTCGCGCGCAATAGCCATACCCAGCGCGGCCGAAATAGCCGTAGAAGCGTGGCCGACGCCAAAAGTGTCATATTCGCTTTCGTAGCGTTTGGGAAACCCGCTGATACCGCCTTTGGTGCGGATTTTATCAAACTCTTTTTGGCGGCCTGTGAGTAGTTTGTGCGCGTAGGCCTGGTGCCCCGTATCAAATACGATTTTATCTTCCGGTGTGTTAAACACATAGTGTAGGGCGGTAATGATTTCCACTGCGCCTAAACTGCTGCCCAAATGGCCGCCGTTGTGGCTGGCGGTTTGGATAATTTGCTTGCGTAGTTCCTCGCACAGGGTGGGGAGCAGCTCTTTTTTAATAAGCCGCAAATCACGGGGAGATTTAATGCTGGGGAGTACTTTCATGTGAGTTCCTTAATAGGTGCGTGTTTTGAAAAATTCTGCCATTTCATACAGCGGCCACAAGTTTTTTGGACGTGCTGTTTTGAGGTTATCCAACGCTTTTTGTGCTTTGGAAATAAGTAGTTGCGCGTGTTTGCGGCTGCCTTCTAACCCGTACAAATTGACGAAGGTGAGTTTGCCGTTTTCAGCATCACTGTTGGATTTGCCCAACTGCTTGGCCGAGACGGTAACATCTAAAATATCATCCACAATTTGGAACACGAGCCCAATGCTGTTGGCGTACGTTTTAATATGTTTTAAATCGCTTCCTTTTACGCCGGCCAACAACGCGCCTGTTTCCACACTACCGCGGATCAATGCGCCTGTTTTATTGGCGTGGATATAATTTAAAATGGTTTCCGGCGTGGTTTCTTTGATGGTGGTGGGCAACATGAAGTAGTGTAGCGTCTTTTTAGCCAACGGTTTAGACGTTTTGCGTAGTTTGTCGGCGCGGAAGCTGTGCGCATCTTGTGTATTTACGCCTTCAGCGTATACGTCTGCCGTTTGGCCACCCACCATACCGGAAGCTCCGGCGCAGTTGGCAAAATTAAGTAGTGCGTTTAAAGTGTTTTGCGCTCCGATCGTTTTTACTTTCCCGTTTTGGGCAAATACTTCAAACACATAGGTAAGCAGGGCGTCGCCCGCCAGTAAGGCCAAATCTTCGCCGAACACCTTGTGGTTGGTGGGTTTACCGCGGCGAAGGTCGTCGTTATCCATACAAGGCAAATCGTCGTGAATGAGTGAATAGGTGTGGAGCATTTCCACCGCACACGCAGCAGGCAGAACATCTGGTGCTTTTTTACCAAAGGCCTCGGCTGTGGCCATAAGCAGTACCGGGCGCACGCGTTTGCCGCCTGCTTGCAAGGAATAGTCCATGGCATCCGTTAGAATTTTAGGTGCGTTAGAAATTTGGGCGATATACTTGGATAGATTTTTCTCTACCAGTTTGGCCCGTTCTTTTAAGTAAGCATCAAATTTATTCATAATCTCCCCCGATAAGGTATATATCTCAATTATACCTTATATGGGGGGGAAAAAGGCGGGGTTAAAACGGTGTCTTAATACACTGTTCGTTTTCGTAACCGTATTGAGGGGCGTTTGGAATATATTCCCCTTGTGGCAAATAATTTTGACATAGGCTTTGAATTTTTGCGTTATCGCCCTCCCAACAACAGTACCAATATGCAGGGTCTCCCCGTAAGCCGATGTAGAGGTGAGGCAAGTTGGATGTTCCTTTTACGCGGCAGGCGTTCCATAACATACAGTTAAACTCCTTGAATACTGCTACGGTTTTATCGCTATTGAGTGTTCCGAAATTCAAATCTAATTCATCAAAAGTGCCAGCACTACTATTACCGGTTGCTAGGTAATACATTTTTTTTGTCTCATAAATACTTCGGACAATGGCTTGCATTTGCGACATACGACTTTTAGTCACGGCTTTTTGATATTGTGGTAGGGCAATACTTGCCAAAATACCGATGATGAGTACGACAACAAGGAGTTCAATAAGAGTAAAACCCCTCGCCCCGTTCGTCACCCCGCAATGTTGGTATGCGGGGTATAACGGGGCGCTATGTTTACCCACCACTATATCCCGCATAGAAACACTGCGGGATGACGAGTGGTGGGTATTCGGGAATGACAAATTTATTTTAACAGAGTTTTTCTTTGTTTGCATGTTTGTCTCCTAAATTAAGCTACCAACATTATCGTTTTTTTTTTTGATATGTCAAGCGAAATTTTCCACCCCGACGAATATATAGGGCTTTTCGGTCGCATAAAAACAGGACAGAAAAAACAGAAATAGGATTTGCTATACTAAAAGGATGGTAAAAACAGATAGACCGCATATCGGCATTTTCGGACGGGTGAACGTGGGGAAAAGCTCGCTCATTAACGCTTTAACCGGGCAGGACACGGCCGTTGTGTCCGATACGCCCGGAACTACGACGGACCCCGTCAAAAAAGTAATTGAAATTTTGGGTATTGGCCCGGTGGTTATTGTAGACACCCCCGGGTTGGATGATGCGTCCTCTTTAGGCACGCAGCGTGTGGCGCGTACGCAGGAAGTGTTAAATCAAGTGGATATGGCTATTTTGGTTTTTGCGGGCGCATTTGACCATTATGACCAAACTTTGATGTCCTCGTGCGTCGCACGCAGAATTCCGTTTTTTATCGTTCATAACAAAATAGATGTCAGCCCGTTAAATGTGGAAATCCGCGGGGCGGATGTACTGTCGTTTTCGTGCAAAAATCCGCAAGTGTCGTTGCTGTTGGATAAAATCAAGCAACACTTGCCTAAAAGTTCCTACTCGCAACACGTGTTACTGGATGACTATGTGCACGCCGGCGACGAAGTGGTGCTTGTTATTCCGATAGATGCTTCCGCGCCCGAAGGACGGCTTATTTTACCGCAAGTGCAAACGATACGCAATTTGTTGGATATTGGGGCCACGGCCGTGTGCGTTAAAGATACGGAACTGCGCGAATATATGCAGCACCACACGCCCAAACTGGTGGTAACGGATTCGCAAGTGTTTGGGTATGTCAATTCCATTGTGCCCAAAGAAATACCAGTGACGAGTTTTAGTATTTTATTCTCGCGCTTAAAAGGAGATTTTGAAGCCTACTTGCAAGGTACGTGCACGATCAGTCACTTGCAAGACGGGGATAAAATTTTGATTATGGAGTCCTGCTCCCACAGTGTGAATAAATGCGACGATATCGGCCGCACGAAGTTACCTAACTGGCTGCAAAAATTTACAGGCAAAAAGTTACAGTTCACCGTGGTAGCTAATTTGGACGTATTGCCCGCTGACGTGCATACCTACAAATTGGCTATTCAATGCGGTGGATGTATGGTTACGCGCATGCAGATTTTACGCCGGTTGGAAATGCTGACGCAAAAAGGGGTGCCGGTGTCTAATTACGGGCTAGCCATTGCCTACTGCAACGGTATTTTTGACCGCGCCACGGAACTGTTTAAAAAGTAAACGCGCGAAATGTAACCTACCCTCGCCAAGAAGATAATTTCACCGGAAAAAGAGGTTTGAGGCCTTATTGCGGTCCGCTAGGACCCCGGGCAAGGGCCTTTCTGTATATATTTTTCTCTCGCTCGTCATCCCGCAGTGTTTCTATGCGGGATATAGCGAGAGAAAAAAATAAAACTTGACATCGTTTTTTTTTTTGGTACGATACGCGTATAACCTATTTTAAGTGAAAAGGGGATACGCATGAAAAAGAAAAATGGTTTGTTGGGCCGTTTAGATATCAAAGCATTTACGTTAATTGAATTATTAGTTGTTGTTCTCATTATTGGCATACTGGCGGTGGTAGCCCTGCCGCAGTACGAAAAATCTGTCATGAAAAGCCGTTATTCCGCCCTCATGGCAACGACAAATGCCCTGGCTGAGGCCGAGGAAGTTTACTACCTGGCCAACGGGGAATATACGCAAGATTTTGAGGCCCTTTCGGTAGAGCCGTCCGGCTGTACGCTATCCGATGATAAAACGACATGTACCTATCCGTGGGGGAGTTGCGTATTGAATATTAATGAATCGCGTGTGGCCTGTGTTAATGCCCAAACGTTAAGCAATGGGTATGCTCAGTATTTCAAACACGGCAGTCGCGGTAATTGGGATAGGACGTGTTGGGCGATTTCCTCCAATGATAATGATAAATATAACGATTTATGCAAACGAGTAGGGGCTACAACGCGCTTTTTTGGTTCTACTAATGCTATATGTCCTCCCTATGGACATTGTTCCATTTGGAAGTTTTAATTTCTGGCTAAGGTGGGGGGAGAAACTAAAAATTGTACGCTTTCTCCCCCTGTTTTTTGGCTGTTTTTCCCCTCAAAAATTCCCCGTTATCTCCGGTTATTTTGGTAAAAACAGGTCTGTTTTACCCCCACAAAAATAGTGGATGTTTCCTTTTATGGTTTGATTTAGGATAAGTCCGCTTGTGCTTTCCGTTTGGTCCGGTGTCTGTTTGGTTTCCCTGGATTCTTTTCTGTTTGGCTCTTTTGGGTTTGTTGGTAGCCACCCCTTTTGGCCTTTTTGGGCCTGTTGGGGTGTCCCGCCACATGCTAAAATGGGTCATTCCCCAAAAATAGTAAAAATCCTTAAAATTTAAGCATTTCTAAAATCGCCTATTTTATTTTTCCCCATACCCTAGGTACCCCCAAATCGTTCTGGCGCGTTTTAACGCTTTCGGCTAAAATTGCAAAATCGCATTTATTTTTGCGTTTTTGTGGTGGGGGAATCAGCGCAAAAATTAGCTGATTTTTTAATTTTATTTTTGCAAAAAAAACAAGCTGTTTTGAGTGGTTTGTAAAGTGCTGTTACCTGCCAGGAAATAAAATCTATAAATAGTATAAGTTTATATAAAAAAATACTTAAATATTATAAATAAATAATAAAAATATCATAATGAATAGATGTTTGTTTTTAGGCCGTTTTTCTCTCTTTTAATTAACATAATAAAAATTATCGTTAGTAATGTGGACCGGGCAAATAGCCCCCCCTTTCTCTTTTAAATAAAATATACGGTTAAAAAATCGTGTTGAATTTTGAAAAGATTAGAAATCCGGTTTTGTCGGTTTGGTTTTTCTCCCCTTTCCTTTGGGTTATATAAAAGGGGGTTAAACCGTTTTGAAAAAAGCAAAAAGGGGGTCAAAAGCCGGGAAGGGGTTACTCCAGGGCCTTTTTTTCAGCCAGTACAAAGGCACGTGCCAGCCCGGCCGGGGTAAGCATATAGAGGCGGCTTCGCTTGGCCCCCTGGCTTTGAATAAGCCCCAATTTAACAGCCGGGGCCAGCAGGCGGTCTAAGCGGGGGACGGCAAAGTTAGATTTTTCCAGCGCGCGCGATAGCCATAGGGCGCTACCCCCCTCCTTATTGAGCAGTTCCCGCCCCCCTGCCAGCAAAATAAGGGCGGCTTCATCTGCGGATAGGTGGAATTTGCGCCGCAAAGCAAGCTGCTCCCCCTCCTGGGTAAGCAGTTGCTCCCATAGGCGTGTATTGGGAAAAACCGGGTTTTGCGGTGCGGCATGTCCCTTTTTGGAGGATGACGACGTGGCGTAAAGTGCCGGGACGAGAGTGCCGGTTGCGACAGTATCTTCAGCAGAGGGGTTGCCGGACTGTTGCCGGGCGGGTGGCAGTTTTTTGACCAGAGCCAGGAAATAATCGCGCTGGGATTCTATAAATTCCCGGTTTCCCTCCGCTTCAAACTCCTCGCCGTTGGCAAATTTAAGCCGGATTTTTTGCGCCAGGTTATTTTCGTTATTCATGTGCCGCTCCGTTTATTTGAAAAGGTTATCCACAGGGGTTATCCACGGGGATAAGACATATAATAAGATTTTTTTTGACATATGTCAATATATGTTATTTTTATGTTATTTTATGTCAAAACCTGGGGATAACCCTCACTCTCCGACGGAGAATTGGGGAAGCATCTATCAAAAAACTAATCCGTTCTGTAAGAAAAAGTGCATTTTTAGTGAGTAAAAAACCTAATATAAGTACAAGAATTAGATTTTTTAAAAATGCGGCGGGGTAAAAATTAGTACGATTTTGTGGGTCGCCCCAAAACGGGTTGAGGGTACTATTATCCCCCCATTTTGGCCAAAAATTAAAATCCGCAAAATCGGGTGCGATTTTGCGGCTTTGAAAAATAGGGCCAATCAGCCATTAAGGCAAAGGAGAATGATGGGTGCCTTGGGTTTTAAATATTTTTTTACAGTAAGCACCGCTTGTGTTAGCAAATACAATACTATTCCCCCCTGTGTACTGATTCTCATAGCAGAGCAACGTATGTGTTGGTGTATTACTATTTAGCGAGTCCAACATGTAGGTAAAGCCGGCTCCCGCATATGGCCCCGAAATTCTACCAATTGATATTCCTATACCAGTGGCTTCTAAAAATAGTTGCAAACTCCATTCATCATTTGAGCGGACATCTGTGCCGGTACTGCTTCCCTCAACCCACCTAACATTTCCCGTCCACGGGATATCCACGGACAGTTCGTCAAAAGTTCTGGCATACGTGCCGTTGGCCAGGTGGTACGCTTCTTGCGCGGCGGCGACGGAGCGGATCATCGCAAACGCCTGCGCAGCTTTTGATTTTTCCACCACTTTTTGATATTGTGGCAGGGCAACAGCCGCCAAAATACCAATAATTAGGACAACGACCAGGAGTTCAATCAATGTAAATCCGACCGCCTGCTTTATATTTTTGCTTTTCATATCAAAAAAAATCTCCTTGTTGGTTTTTCCCTGCTCCCATTATTAACGTTTTTTTTTTTGATATGTCAAGTAAATTTTATTACCCGACGGAAATACCCCCTATTTTTGTGGACCAAACAGGGGCGTAGAAAAGTGGTACAATAAGGTAATGAAAAATTTTTCCGCCGTCCTGTTAAAATGGTATAAATCCAATAAGCGCGCGTTGCCGTTTCGGGATACGCATAACCCGTATTTGATTTGGCTGTCTGAAATTATTTTCCAACAGACCCGTATCGCCCAGGGCCTTGCGTATTACGAAAAATTTGCGAAAAGATTCCCCACCCCCGCTGCGCTCGCCGCGGCGGACGAAGACGAAGTATTAAAACTTTGGCAGGGGCTTGGTTACTACTCCCGCGCACGCAATTTACACGCGGCCGCCAAAAGTATGAACGGCGTTTTCCCTCGTACGTATGAGGGGGTGCGCGCGCTAAAAGGCGTGGGCGATTATACCGCCGCGGCGATTTGTTCCATGGCGTACCAAATGCCCTGCGCGGTGGTGGACGGAAACGTGTACCGGGGGCTTTCGCGCGTGTTCGGGATAGATACCCCCATAGACAGTACGGGTGGCAAAAAAGAGTTTACTGCGCTAGCTCAAAAACTTTTAGATAAAAAACATCCCGGCGATTACAACCAGGCCATTATGGATTTTGGCGCGCTAATTTGCACGCCACAGGCGGCGCAATGTGCTACGTGTCCGCTGACTAAAACGTGTGTGGCCCGTCGGAAAAACCGGGTTAGCGCGCTGCCCGTTAAAGCGCAAAAAACAAAAGTAAGTGAGCGGTTCTTCCATTACATATATGTAGAGCAAGGGCCGTTTGTGTGGCTGCATAAGCGCGGGGCGGGCGATATTTGGCAAAATCTCTATGAACTCCCCCTCGTGGAAACAGGTAAAAGTGGCCCGTTGACTAAAAAACCTGCGTGGTGTGGGCGGGCCAAATTGTGCGCCGTCGGTACGCCTGTCAAACACGTTTTGTCCCACCGGGTGATTTGGGCACAATTATATAAGGTGATTCTCTCCCCCTCTGCTAAAATACCGCCGGAGTTTTTACGTGTGAAAAAATCTTTTTTGGAAACCTACGCCGTACCGCGTCTTGTGCAAAAACTGTTGGAAAAAATCTTATAGATGTCAGGTAACACCTGACCGATGTGTCCTGTTTGTCTAACTCCAAAAATAAAACTTGACATCGTTTTTTTTTTTGGTAAATTTTGACTATAGGCAAAATTTACACAAAAAAGAGGTCACGCATGAAAAACGCAATGTCGGTCAGATTAGGTGGTTTTACACTCATTGAATTATTGGTAGTTGTTTTGATTATCGGTATTTTGGTGGCGGTGGCGTTGCCGCAATATCAAAAGACGGTGGAAAAAGCGCGTATGACCGAAGCCGTGATGGCGGTTGAGGCGATTGCTAAGGCCAATGAAATGTATAAGCTTGCCAACGGAGATTATACAAACGATATTAATGATTTGGATATTGAATATGTTGGCCAAGATAGTGTATACGACGGAGTTTATTGTAAGGAAACAAAAAATATAAGATACTTGTGTGCGGGCGATAGTGGTGGATTATATCTTGCTGTAGCACAAATAAAAGCCAGGTATACACTACGCATTCGTAAAAATCAAAGCCGATATTGTACGCATAATCACATTTCTGCTTATGAAATTAAGCTTTGTCAGGACTGGGCGGCGGGAAACTAATTTTCCGCGCCTACTTCTTTGGCAATTTTTTTAAGCATATCGGCCGATTCTTTGAGTGCCAAGGCTTCGTTGCCGTCTAAGGAAATCGGCATTTGGAGTTCCACCCCGTTACGGCCAACGACGGCGGGCATACTTAATGTAATATCGTTAATACCGTACGCGCCGTGCATTAAATTAGAAACGGGCAGTACTGATTTTTCGTCGCGCACGATCGCTTCGCATATCCGCTTTACCGCCATAGCAATACCGAAGTAAGTGGCTTTTTTGCGCTTGATAATTTCGTACGCGCTTTGTTTAACTTCCTCCGCAATTTTTTTCATTTGCTCGTCGTGATTATGAAACCCGCGCAAACTGCAAAATTTGTGTATCGGTACACCTGCCACATTGGCTGTACTCCAAACGGCAATTTCGCTATCCCCGTGCTCTCCGATAATAAAGGCGTGTACGCTACGGCTGTCTACGTTTAAGTGATTGCCGAGAATCTCGCGAAAGCGCGCTGTGTCCAACACGGTGCCGGAGCCGATGACGCGGTTTTCGGGCAGCCCGCTTAACTTTAGGGCCGTATAGGTCAAAATATCCACCGGGTTGGCTACGACGAGTAAAATCCCCTTATAGTTACGTTTTTTTATTTCCGGGATAATCTGTTTAAAAATACTGACATTTTTTTGTACCAAGTCCAAGCGTGTTTCGCCCGGTTTTTGGTTGGCGCCTGCCGTGATAATAATGATAGCGGCGTCTGTGATATCGTCATAATCTCCGGCGTAAATTTTCATCGGGCGGGCGTATGCCTCTCCGTGGGAAATATCCATAGCTTCGCCTTCGGCTTTGTTTTTATCCGAATCCACCAATACCATTTCACTAAATAGTCCGCTTTGCATCAGCGCAAACGCGCTGGCCGCCCCCACAAACCCACAACCGATAACGGCTACTTTTCTATCATTGATTTCACAATTTGTCATAAGAGTTCCCCCATGTTCAATTATTATACGAAAAAAAACCACCCTTGCGGATGGGTTTTTAGGTTATTAAGGCGCAAAGACATCTCCAAACGGGTCACACTAGGGAATGACGACAATAAAAAAGACCTGCCCGAAAGCAGGCCTTTTTTATTAGAAACTATACGGCTAATGCTAGAATTTCTAACCGAAGGCCAGCGCCAATATGTCACTGCTACCGTTGGTGTATTCCATGGGGAGACTGCCACTGCTGGGATGGCTGTGTCCTTTTAGGTCGTTTGCCCAAATGTGGGAATAGGCCAAATCTACGTTCCACGTTTCTGTTTGATATCCGGCCCCAACGCTAAGGATATACCGGTCGTCCACCGGTAAAAGGGTGTCCATGGCTTTTTCGTTAATGGGGGATTTATCATATACATAACCACCGCGTACAGACCAATTTTCATTGATCTTATATTCCGCCCCCAAATTTAAGCGGTACACATCTTTGTACAATTTTTTGTTGCGGATTTCAGGCGCTTGTTCGGTATCTCTGTATTCAATGACGAGCTGATCATACGCACTCCAAAATGTACCCACAATGCCGGCTTCTACAATCAAATTTTCCGTCGGGGTAAAAGATAGCCCTGCGGCCAGACTGTCCGGCAAGTTAACCGCCCCATTGACCGGACCCATATGTATTTTGTCCGCTACATTGTTTACCCAAGAGGGGTCTTTGGTGTTGAAACTGCCCTTCATATTGTGCTTGATCTTAGTTTTATAAACGGCGCCAAATTTCCATTTCGGGGCCCAGTCCGGCCGGTAATTTAAGGAGAAATTTCCCCCCCAACTGATGCCGTCGCCTCCCATTTCAAATTCTTTGTTTGGATTGGTGGGATCTAAGTAACTGTTTTTGAGTTTTTGGATAAATTCAATGGTCATGGCTTCTAATCCCATAGCCATAGAAAATTGGTCATTGGCTTTAATGGCGAGTTCCGGGGTAATGGAAATAGTTTCCAAACTTACTTCATAGGCCAAATAAGATCCCGTCCATCCGGCGTGATTTTCGTATGTTCCGCCGAGCCCGTAGCGGGAAAATACGCCTAACCCGAAGGAAATGTCCTCACTCCATTTGTGCGTTAAATATAAACTGGGTAAAAACCAATTCTTGTCTTTAATATCGCGGGCGTCTCCGTTTACGCTAGCGGTAGCATGCGGGCGAACCGCCGTTACGTTGGTTTGCATTTGCATACCTTCTAACTCGGTAATGAGAGAAGGGTTGAGTGCCAAAGAGGCCGGCTCTGCCTTATTAGCTATTACGGCTCCACCCATAGCGGTAGAACGGCCACTGAATTCATACAGGGCAAATCCTGCGCCGAAAGACAACTCGGTCAGCAGAAGGGTACATATTAGTGTTACTAGTTTTTTCATAAGACTTCCTTTATTGGATTTTAAGACGAGAAAACACCCATTTCTCGCTACAAAGCCGATAAAACGGGTGTTTTTTGATTTCTATTTCTGTAATTGTGAGATTTTATCTTTAGCCAGTGTGCCAAAGTAGGTTTTAGTGTAATTTTCCAAGAGATATTTGTAACTTTCCAAGGCGGCGGATTTATCCCCGGCGAGTTCTTGGCTCATGGCGAGTGTCAAATACGCTTGCGGGCGCGCAAAACTCTTGGAATTTTTTTCAATAAAACTTTTCGCCGCTTGAATAGAACCGTTATAATCTTTGGCGGCTTGCAACGCGGCCGCATGCGAAAGGGCGGCTTCGGTGCGGACCGTTTCGTTTTTGTGGTTCGCCAGTTCCTTATATATAGTGGCGGCTTGCGCAAAATTTTCTTGCGCGTACAAAAGGTTTGCTTTTAACAGTTGGGCATACGCGGCAGCCGGAGTGCCTTTAAAGTCGGCCGATAATTGATCCAATTGGGCAAAGCCGGCTTCCTCGCCTTGGCTGACTAAAGCCAGTTGGGCGTTGTAGTAAGCAGCCCAGGAATCTTCCGTTACTTGGCGGGTATGGTTGACGTAGAGCGAAACCCCAACAATTATCAATACGACTAGCGCAAGTGCGGTAATAACCGGCTTGCGGTTTTGTTTGCAAAAACGCACGGCCTTGGTTAGACCGTCCGCCAAAAAATCCTTATTTTCCGCCGGAGCGGTATTTTGTGTGTTCATACCTTTATTATAGTAAATTTGGGGCAACTGTACACGCTATGCCAGTTCTTCGTCCGTTAGTTGCCGGCATTCAATGCCGTTTTTCTGCAGGAAATAAATGCCTTCCTGGCTGCGATCGTAGAGATTTTTAAAGAATACTTTTTTGATGCCCGCGCTGACAATTACTTTGGCACAGTGCACACACGGCGACCACGTTACATAAATAGTACCCGCTTGCGTGGAGATGCCGTTTTTGGCGGCAAAGGCAATTGCATTTTGCTCGGCGTGGAGTTCGTTATCAATAGAGAATTTGCCGTGCAAATCGTAAAACGTGCGGCTGGCCATAAAGTCCGTCAAGGTGGCAAATTCGTTTTTGTAATTCTTTTCGTAGAGATCTTTGAAATAATCTTCGCAGTGGACCTGGCCGGAAGGCGTACCGTTAAAGCCAATGCTGATGACGCGGTTTTCTTTCACTAACACCGCGCCGACGTGTAAACGACAGCAGGTGGATTGGTCGGCCACCAGTTCTGCCATTTTGATAAATAATTTATGTTTGTTTTTCATGGGGTAATACTATTGTAGCATTAAAAGGCCAAAATAGGTGACGCATTCCAAAAATTTTGGAAAGTAGGGGCAATTCCGAAATTTTGGTTATTTAATTGCATTATGTGGTTATACGAAGTGATTGTGTACGGAAATAATTCCGAATGTGCGGACATAAATTGCAACAGTTTAGCGGTGTGTAAAGCCAGGTCGGCCCCCGCATAATTATAGTTGCGTGTGACAAGCTGCCCGGTAGGCGTTTGCAAGCTATGGTAGGTGCGCCAGTCGGATAAAAACCCCGTGTGGGCGGTAGTTAAATGGGTATAGGCATCGTTGGCAGCATGGAACTGCTCCAAAGAGGAGCGGAAATTGGTTTTCAAATAAAACCATCCGGCCATTTGTTCCGGCTGGTCCTGCATGAGATTTTCCGCCGCGGGGCTGTTGGCTTTTACTAACGCTTCAACTGCTTGGGCATTGAACAGTATTTCCACAGGCGAAATAGTGACAAAGTTTTTATCCAGCGTGGTTTGGATGAATGCCGTTTTACCGTTGACAGCCAGGCAGACGATGTTGTCTTTTTCCAATAAATCGGTCAGCTGGGTATAACCCAGGGCATCGGCTTCGTCTTGTAATTGTCCCCAGCGGTACAAAGTGTTTTCCAACTGGCGTTGGGCTTGTTGTAGGGACTCCTGCTTGGCAAATGCTTGTTTGACCCGCATATCCAGCGGAGCTGATAAATCCACCGATTGCACGGTGGCCTGCAGGGCGGATACGTTTTGTTTAGCTGCGGTTAGTTTGGGTAAATTGGTTTGTACATAACTACGGTAAGAGGCCGATAGTTGCGCGAACTTGGCCGGATTTATTGCTGGATGGGTGGTGTTGAAAAGCGTGACGGCCCCTTGGCCTTGGCGGACGGCCGTAAGTAAAGCGGGGCTGATTTCCCGCCCTTGGGCAAACGCGGCAACCGGAGTTGTGACAAAAAACAGGGACAAACATAATAGGCGGATATATGTTTTCATACTGATAGGATACAAGTTTAGACGAGAAATTTCCAGGTCCAAAAGGCCCAGACGCGCCTGGGTTTTTGGACCTAGGTGTCTTACCATTTTTTAAATACAAAAAATACAGCAGCTACCAAACATAAAAATCCGACGAGGTGATTCCACTTAAAACTTTCCTTAAAGTACCAGGCGGAAAATCCCGCAAAGACCACCAGCGTCATTACCTCTTGCATAACTTTCAGTTCTGTAACGGTAAAATAGGCATGCCCTATGCGGTTGGCGGGCACCTGAAAGCAGTATTCAATAAAGGCAATAGCCCAACTGACTACAATAATAAGCCACAACGATGCATTTTTAAATTTCAGATGACCGTACCACGCTATCGTCATAAACAGGTTGGCGATACACAGCAGGATAATGGGTTTATACATACCTATATTATATATAACTTATAAGCGGCCCAAAAGAAAATACCGTTACTTCCAATGATAAACATTCCAAGAGCCGTCAACACCGTGTGAAGATCTTTTGGTAATAAACCGGCACAATTCATTGGCTGCCGAACTTGTCTGACGGGCATAGCATCGTTTACTTCCCGGTAGTGTTGGTGCGTGATCCCATGTGTAATATAGTCGTACCCCCGGCACACGGCCATCCCATAGGGCAACCCATGTGCTATATAATTCTAGCTCAGCTCTCCAACCGGTATTGGCGTAAAAATAACGGCTATTTGTAGAAGATACATTTCCCGCAAAATCCACGTCCAGTACGGTCCAATCATTGGTATATTCCCCGTTAGCCAAATAATAAGCTTCTTCGGCTTGTTTGATGGATTGGGCCGCCGTAACCAGTTGCGTCAGTCGCGCTTTGGCAACGGCACACTTATATTGCGGGAGCGCCACCGCCGCCAAAATACCGATAATTAAAACTACCACTAATAATTCTATCAAGGTGAATCCTTTTTTCATAGGTATGCTCCTTTATTTATGGGAAATCGCGCATAAAAAAACGACGATTTCAAAGCGTTCACAGTGACCTTGAAAATCGTCGCCCGTCTGCCCCTAAAAGGGGCAGACAGAAAGCAGACGACTATTCCCGGACTGTGAACAAAAGAAAGTTTCCTTTCTTTCATACGCAGGCTTCCCCTGCGCACCCGACAATAATCTATAAGATAATTTTTATATTAAATTGATTTGTCCGATATTGATTCCTTACCTCCGTTGATACTGCGAAAATTGTATAAAAAGTTACAAACCTCCGTCAAACGTTGACAGCTGTTTTTTGCGCTATGCAATAAAAAAAGCGGCCGGTGCGTTATATATGAGTAGGCACTAATTTTAACGGTTTTTATATAATATACTTATGAATAAACGTATTACTTTACTTTTAGCAGGCATACTGGTTTTTATTTCTTCCTATGCGCAAGCGGCGGATGATTTGGTACGTTCGGCGGGATTGTCCTCCCCCTCGGCTAAATCCCAACCGTCTTTGTTGCCACACCTGTCCGAAGAACAAGCTGCCCGGCTATCAGAACAGCTTTCCGGCGTCTTAACGTTAGAAGATTGTATTCGTATCGCCCTGGAAAATAGCCCCAGTGCAGTTTCCGCGCAGTTAGGGATACAGGAAGCCCACATCCAGTTAAACCTGGCCCGCGGCGAGTTTTTGCCGACGGCATCGGCCGGGGCCTCTCAAAATTATACGGTATCTAATCCGGCGGGTGGGTCTACCTCGGATCACGGCAATTCCAACGTGTATGCGCAGGCCCAGTTGGCTATTTCCGGTATAACCGATAAAGTGCGTGCCGTTAAGATCCAACAGCTGGCGGTAGAACAAGCCCAGCAAACGCTAGACGGACAAATCAACTCTATTACGCGCAATGTCAAAAGGGCATATTATGCTTTATTATCGGCGGTAAAGACAGTGGATATTCGCCTTAAATCGCGCGATTTATACCAGCAACAATATGACCGCGCCAGCGAGTTCTATAGCGAAGGCCTTCGCCCTAAAGTAGATGTAACAACAGCGGAAGTCAACTTAAATAACGAAAAACTCCGCCTCATCCGTGCTCAAAACGCGGTTAAAACTGCCTCGGCCAATTTGGCCAGTGTCATGGGGGTTACGACTCCCAACCCGTTGCAAGTGGCGGATGTGGATTTGATGGAAGCGGTGGATATCCCCTTTGATCAGGCCGTCCAAACGGCATACAAAAACCGCCCGGACGTTTTATCGGCGCAGACGAACGCCAAAATCGGGCAGATCCGGGTCAACCAAGCCAAAGCCGGATATTTGCCGACGCTCTCTTTTTCGGCCGGGTTTACCAAATATGATAATAACTTTGCGTTAGACAACGAAGAGACCAAGCTCATGGTATCGTTAGATGTTCCGATTTTCAGTGCATTTAAAACGTACAATGGGGTGAAGCAAGCACGTGTGAACTTGGCTAAAATCAACAACAACAACCGCAGTTTGTTCAATGATGTTTTCTTAGAAGTACAAAATGCATATATTGCCATGCAGGAAGCTGAACAAAGCGTGCCGATAGCCGAGCTGAATGTAGAGAAAGCCAAAGAGAATTTGGATCTCGCGCAAGGCCGCTATAACGAAGGTATTGGAGATGTAATTGAACTCAAAGATGCTGAAGTGGCCTATACCGATGCGGAGTTAAGTTTGCTGACTGCCCGGTACGATTATGCTTCGGCCGTGGCCGATTTAAAACAAGCAATGGGGACGAATTAATATGAAAAAAATACTTGCGTATCTTACGTACATTATGCAGTTTTTAGCCCGCGTATGGAACGGGTTTAAGGCGTGGAACTGGTGGAAGAAATCTGCTGTGATTGTGGCCCTGGTACTACTTGTCGGTTGGCTGGTGTTGCCGTTGTTTAAGGGGCGTCCGGTGCCGCCGTTTAGAATGGCGCGCGTACAAAGGGGCAATATCGCGGATATTGTAGAGGCCTCCGGCTCCATCAATCCCGTCAACACGACTCAGGTCGGGGCGCTTGTTTCAGGCGAGATTTTAAAGATTTATGTGGACTACAATACCGAAGTCAAAAAAGGCGATTTAATGGCCGTGATTGACCAAACGCAAATTTTAGCTTCGCTGACTGAGGCCAAAGCCAGTTTGGCTTCTGCCAAAGAAGGTTTGGAATCGGCGGAAGTTTCTTATCGCCTGGCTAAAAAGAATTACGAGCGTTACCAATCGCTGTATGAAAAAGACTACGTTTCCAAAGTGAATTTAGAGGAGTACGAACTTTCCTATGCTAACGCCAAAAGTTCGCTCAATGCTGCCAAAGCCAGCGTGGTACGCGCGCAGGCCAATGTGGATACGGCACAAAAGAATTTGTCCAATACCAAAATTGTTTCCCCCATTGACGGGGTGGTGTTAACGCGCAAAGTCAGCGAAGGGCAAACGATTACGGCCGGGTTTTCCACACCGGAATTATTCGTGGTGGCGCAAGATTTAACAAAGATGCAAATTGAAGCCAAAGTGTCCGAGGCCGATATCGTTAAAATCAGAGCAGGGCAAGAGGCCACCTTTACGTTGGACGGATACATGGGTGAAAAATTCAAAGGTACGGTGCGCCAAGTGCGTACGAATTATGTGGATTCGTCGTCCGGTTCTTCCAACAACAGCACCTCGTATACGGTGGTAGTGGATGTGAATAACGAGGACCTGCGCTTGAAACCGGGTATGACGGCCACCATGACGATTTATACCCAGCACAAGGAAAATGTCTTGTTAGTACCTAACGAGGCGTTGCGCTTCTCCCCCTCCACGAACAGAAAAACGTACGAAAGCACCGGTGTGTGGAAAGCGCAGCGTGGGCAGGCCCCTCGGCGGGTAGACGTAACGATTGGTATTATTGCGGCCAAAAATACCGAAATTACTTCGGGAGATGTGCAAGAGGGCGATATGGTTATTGTAGGTGAAAATAACTTAAAAGCTTCCGGCATGGGCGGTATGGGTAATCCGCCCCGCATGGGTGGCGGTCGGCGCCGTTAGGAGTGAAACTATGCCGTTAATAGACACGCGTGATTTATTCAAAATCTATAAATTGGGCGACGTAGAAGTGCGCGCGCTTAACGGGGTGAGCGTGTCCATTGAGCAAGGCGAGTTCGTGGCCGTCATGGGGCCGTCCGGCTCGGGTAAATCTACGTTTATGAACATTTTAGGTTGTTTGGATAAACCGACCAGCGGTTCGTACATGTTGGACGGCATTGATGTAACGGCTACGAATTTATCTAAACTGGCCGGGGTACGCAACCGCAAAATCGGTTTTGTGTTTCAGGGGTTCAATTTAATTAAACGTACGACCGCGCTGGAAAACGTGGAACTTCCCATGATTTACAATCACACGCCCGCACGCGAGCGGCGTGAAAAGGCGATGGCCGCCTTAAAAGCGGTGGGGTTGGAAAGCCGCGCCCACCACTTGCCTAACCAGCTTTCGGGCGGGCAGCAACAGCGCGTAGCCATTGCGCGCAGTTTGGTGTGCGACGCGCCCATTATTTTTGCCGATGAGCCGACCGGCAACCTGGATACAAAAATGAGTATTGAAGTCATGGAACTCTTTACGCGGCTTAATAAAGAAATGGGTAAAACCGTTATTTTAATTACGCACGAGCCGGACATCGCCGAATATGCCTCGCGGCTCATTAAATTCAAAGACGGCCAAAAAATAAGCGACGAGGTGAAATAATATGTGGGATTCTTTTTACGCGATTTTTAAAATTTCACTCAAAGCCATTTTTGCTAATAAAATGCGCGCCGCGCTGACGAGTTTGGGTATTATTATCGGCGTGTCGGCGGTTATTACAGTGCTTGCCGTCGGTGCGGCCACTAAAAAGAGCATTACGGACCGTTTTTCCAACATGGGTACAAACATTTTATTTCTGCGCCAGCCGTGGGACTTAGATGACAGCATATCGTCCCCCAAAAATGTAACTATGGATGACGTGTTGGCGATCCGCGAGCTGGAGGGAGTGGACGCGGCCGCCCCGTATATCCAAGCCAGTTTTGATGTCAAATATCGCAACACCAGCGTAGCACTTAGCGCGTTGGCGACGGACACAAACATTCTAAAAGCATACGATTGGACAGTGGAGCGCGGACGCGAATTTACCGAGCGTGAAGTTTCCAACTATGCCCAGGTGATGATGTTGGGGGCCACCTCGGCACAGACGATTTTCGGCGATGTGGACCCACTTAATAAGACCGTTGTGCTAAATAATATTCCGTTTACGGTAGTTGGGGTAATGAAAAAAACGGGTTCCAGCGGGTTTGGGTTTAATATAGACGAAGGCGCGCTGATCCCATATACCACAGGGAAAGTAAAATTAGATGTTAGCGGGTGGAATAGCAAAGATCGCCGTGCGTTGGACCGGGTGGTAATTAAAGTAGCGGATTTTGACCGGATTGAAAATATGAAAGTGGATATTGCCAACACTGTTCGTAACACCCACCGTATCCACCCGCTGGGTAAGGACGATTTCCAACTGGACGACATGGCCTCGTTCGTAGAACAGGCCAAAGGAACTGCAACGACGATTAGCTTGTTCTTGGGAGTCATCGGGGCGATTTCGCTACTGGTGGGCGGTATTGGGGTCATGAATATTATGCTTGTGTCGGTAACCGAGCGCACGCGCGAGATCGGTATCCGTATGGCTATCGGTGCGACGAGTTGGAACATCCGCATGCAGTTTTTGGGCGAAGCGGTTACACTCTCTTGCCTGGGCGGGTTAGTGGGCATTTTGCTAGGGGTGGGAATTACGTTGTTCGTTTCTAAATATATGTCCCTACAAGCCCATTTAAGTGTGTGGGCAGTGCTCGTGTCTGCCGGATTTTCAGCCGCTACGGGTGTGTTTTTCGGATTCTATCCGGCGTACAAGGCCTCTAAATTAACCCCTATTGATGCATTAAGATACGAATAAATAGTTGTTTGTAAATAGATAAGGCGGCATAAATTCTTTTTGTTTATGCCGCCATTTTTTGTTTGCAATAAGCCATGGGCGGGTGGCGTGTTGGTGGATGTTTTTCGTCGGGGAAAATAGAAATGCTTGACATCGTTTTTTTTTTTGGTAAATTTTGACTGTAAGCAAAATTTTCAAAAAAAAGAGGGATAAAAATGAAAAATGCAATGTCGGGCCGGTTAGGTGGTTTTACGCTTATTGAATTGTTGGTGGTAGTTTTAATTATCGGCATTTTGACGGCCGTAGCCCTGCCGCAGTATCAGCGCGCTGTGGAAAAAAGTAAAGCTACCCAGGCCTGGAGTGTTTTAAAATCTGTGGCGCAAGCGAAAGAAGCCTACTATTTG
>JAKSPG010000040.1 GCA_024405075.1 Elusimicrobiaceae bacterium
GGGCCAACGTTTCCGGCTCGCGCTTATAAGATTGAATACAAGTAAACCCGGCTTTTTTAAGTAACGGCAAATCGTGGGGATTGTCTTCCCCGTACATACACAGTGGAAACGAACTTGCCGCAGCCGGCAAGCCACATCCACATCCCACCAGCAAAAGCAGTAATTTTTTAAGCATTGTTTTTTTCCAGCTCCTCTTATCTGGCTGTACAGGTACTCAAAGCAGAAAATTGTTTCTCCCAGATTTCTTGTAAACCTTCTTCCAGTGTAATCGTAGGAGTAAAACCCAGTGCACGGATTTTGTGGATGTCCGCAGCAGAAGTGTGCACATCCCCGGGGCGTTTGGGGAGGAAAACCCGCTCCAGTTTTCGCCCGGAGATTTTTTCAACGGTTTTGGCCACTTCCAACAGTGTATAAGTGCGGTCTGAAGCGACGTTGTACGTTTCTCCCGGGACTGCTTTAAAAGTAGCCAGCAAGTTGGCTTGTACAATGTCTTTTACGTTGATAAAATCGCGACTTTGTAAACCGTCCCAATCAATACCCAACGGTTGATTATCCGCAGCCTGTTGCATAAATTTGGCAATGACCGCCGCATGAGCGGTGTGCGGGTTTTGCCCCGGGCCGAACACATTAAAATAACGAAGTACAACCGTTTCCAATCCGTATATGCGGGTGTATAGTTGGCACAGCTGTGCGCCCACTTGTTTGCTCCAGGCGTAGGGGGAGTGGCAGTCGGCAGGGGCATCTTCTTTATAAGGGAATCCCGGTTGTGTGCCGTACACTGCCGCGGAAGAAGCAAAAATAACCCGTTTTACCCCGCTTTGCCGGGCGGCTTCCAACACGTTTTGTGTGCCCTGCACATTTACCCGGGTTGTTTCTTGCGGTTGGGCGATGGAATCGGCCACCGTTCCCAACGCCGCGTGGTGTAAGATGTAATCTACCCCGTTGCAGGCCGTAAGAAGATTTTGAAAATCGCAAATGTCCGTTTGGATAAAACGGATTTTGTCCTGTAGCGGAGCAAGATTTTTGAGGTTGCCGCCGGATAAATTATCCAGTACGCTTACGCGGTGTCCTTGCGTCACTAATGTTTTAGCCAAGTGCGAGCCGATAAACCCGGCCCCGCCCGTTATCAAGAAATGAAAGGAAGCTGTGTGCGGCATAAATTTTCCCTCTTACGAAGTTCCGTTTTGTATATTGTACTTTAATATGGGAAAATTTGTCATGTTGTCCAGCATTGAACGTTACGCCGGCAAAACGGAAAATTGCTATAATGTTTTTCGTGCGGAGTCACTTATTATGAAAAAAGCCGTAATTTGTTTATTCGTATTGGTGGGAGGAACACTGCCCGTTGTAGCGGCCACGCAGCAGACGAATTTGTCTGCCGCTACCAATACCGCCCCCGCAGCCAGTACTACTACCCAAGTACCGGCCTCTACGCAACCGGCACAGCAAGAAACACAGCCCCCGGCCGCTGAAACAACCCCGGCTCCGTCCGCCAATGAGCAAGCCAGTCCTGTCCCGGTAGTTGATTCTGCCGTATTTGAAACTGTTTTTGTGGCTCCTACCACCGCCGTAAATACCCCTGTAGGACAACCGGAACAGGACGTTAAAGAAACCGAAGAAGTGCTTAGCCCTTCCGCCCCCCGCTAGTCAAACCGCAGGGTTAATTTTATAGAATATAACCATGGATTCGTTTGCCAAGAGTATCCTCGCGGTACTACTATTTTTTGTACCGTTCGCGTTTGCCGGTGCGGAGCCATGGGCTTTTTCAGTCCTGCAGGTTGGGCTGGTGTTGTGTTGGGGAGTCCTGCTGTTTACGCGTCGGACCTGGTTTGTTTCTCCCTTATTCATCCCCGTAGGTTTTACGTTGGGCTATTTGGTAGTACTCACGTTGTTGCAAACCTGTTTTGCCAAAACGTTGTTGGACCCGGCCGCTTTTTATCCCATATCCCTTATGCCTTTGTACGGGTGGGAGCACGCCTCGCTGTTTGTAACGTACGGCGGGGTCGTAGCGTTGGTGGCGCAGTTGTATACATCGCAACAAAAAGAACAGCGGTTATTAACGTGGGCACTGGTTAGCGTTTTGTGTGTGGCCCTTTGCGCCGCGAGCTTGCCTAAAGGGGAATATATTTTCCTGCTGACGGGACTACGCGGCGGTATCGGGCCGTTTTTAAACCGCAACCACGCGGCTGTGTTCTTTGCCATGGGTGCGCTAATCGGGTTAGGGTTGTTTTTTACACGTCAGTTGCGCGCCGTCACTTATGTTTCCTGTCACAAGCGGAACGTCTTTTATATAGAGCAAGCACTTTTATTTGCCGCATTTATTGCGTTGTGTACGGCCGTGGTGATGACGCGCTCACGCGGGGGGATGATGTCGTTGTTGGTGGGAATTTTTTGCTATGCACTTTTATGTGTATGGGCGGTGCCGCATCGTTTACAAAAACGTTTGAAAGGAATTTTTATCACGCTGGTGGCGGGGGTATTGGTCAGCGGTTGGATTTTTACACACGTTAAAGAAATAAATTCTTTTGCCTTGCGCAGTACCGGGGCGTCCACCCAAACCCGCACGATGTTGTACCGTTCTGCCGGGCAGATGTTAAATAAATACCCGGTGTGGGGGATTGGAGTGGGAGCCATGCCGGTGGCTATTACTTCGTATGTGGAGCGACCCGTAGCCAGTTATATTGAAAGGTTGCATAACGATTGGTTGGAAATTTTGTTGGGGGTCGGTTATGTGGGGGCATTGCCGTTATTAATGGGATTGTTGTGGTTTGTGTGGCAGGCGTTAAAACGGCTCAAACGGTTGGAAACACGTAAACAATTTTTATTTGCCTCCTTGCTGAGCGTGTTAGCGGCTATGGCGGTTGGCAGTGGAGTAGATTTCCACTTTTTTATCCCGGCCAACGCTTTGCTGTTTTTTGTGGTATTAGGGTTATGTTGCGCGCCTACGTACGCCAAAGGGGGAGATGTCTCTTTATTCCCCTGTCGCCGGGTGTTGTGGCTACTGGTGCTGTGCATTGCCCTGTATATTCCCGCGCGTAAAACGTTCGCTTGGTGTAACGTGGTGGCGGGACGCAAACTTGAAACGACCGCCAAATTAACCCACTATAAACGGGCGTTATCTTATTACCCGTCCCCGCGTCATGCGGTACGGTTGGGTAATGCGTATATGAATGCCTCGCTTCACGCCGGGGCCGAAGAAGAAAAAACGCACTTGCGCCGGCAAGCGTTGGAGGTGGCTGTTTGGCACCTGCGCCGTTGGCCGCGCGAAAAGGAACTTTCCGCACTGTACTACCGCGCCCGCAATTTGGACGACTAAAAAAATTCAATGAGGGTAAACCCTAAACATTAAAAAACCCCCGGTTGTACCGGGGGTTGGTTTTTTAATTTATTTTTCAGTTCGTTTACGTTGCCACTTTTCTACGTATGTCTGTACCAGTAAGTAGAACAGCGGAATTAAGAGTAAGCCCACCAAGGTTCCCAAAAGCATACCGTAAAATACCGGCACGCCTAATGCGCGGCGGCTGGCGGCTCCGGCTCCGGTGGCAATTACCATGGGCACCATGCCCAAAATAAAGGTAAACGCCGTCATCAGTACGGGGCGGAAGCGTTGGGTAAGCCCGTCCATGGCGGATAAGAAAATCGGCGTGCCTTGGGCGTGTTCCTCTTTGGCAAACTCCACAATTAAAATAGCGTTTTTGGCCGCTAACCCGACCAGCAGTACAAGCCCAAGCTGCGCGTAAATACTCATGGACAGCCTGCTAATCCACAGCCCAAACAACCCGCCGCCTACGGCCGCCACGACGGACATAAGTACCGGCACGGGAATTGTCCAGCTTTCGTACTGGGCGACTAAGAATAAATAAGCAAAGATAATAGCCAGCAAGATCAGTGTATTGATTTGGCCTTTGTTTTGTTTTTCCTGGTAGCTCATACCCGTCCACTCATACGAATAACCGGGCGGAAGTTGCTTCATAATTTGTTCGGTTTGGATCATAGCGTCGCCAGTGCTTGTGACAACGGACGGAACCATAATCGTAGCGGCCGGGTATTGGTTGTAGCGCGAAATTTGCCGCGGCGAGAGGATATATTTCAAATCCACTAATGCCATGAGTGGTACGAGCTCGCCCGTTGCACTGGTAACGTACATCTTGTTGATGTTTTCGGGCGTCATGCGGTATTTACCTTCCGATTGCAAAATAACTTTGTTAATTTGTGTGCCGAAATTTACATCTCCCACATACGAGGACCCCAAGTAATTTTCCAGGATAGAAAAAATACTGGAAACCGGCACTTTCATGGCTTCGGCCTTGGTGCGGTTGACGTCCAGGTAGATGTTGGGCGTATCGGCCTTAAAGGTGGAATAGGCAATTTGCATAGAAGGGTCGCTCATCATCTTAAATCCCATTAAATTGGCGGTACTGGCCAATTTTTGGTAGTCAAAATCGTTGAGCGACTGTAAGCGTAAGTCCAACCCACCTGAGGTACCCAGCCCCGGGATAGAGGGCATTTCAATGGCGCGAATCGTCGCGTCGGCAATGCGTGCAAACTGTACATTGAATTTTTGGGCAAGACTACTTTGCAGTAAATCTTTGGATTTACGTTTATTCCACGGATCTAATGCCACGAACGCAATCGCCGTGTTTTCCCCACTGCCACCGAGCAAACTAAAACCGAGCACGTTGGTTACGTGTTTAACGCCGGGCGTGTTTTTAATCTCGCTAACCACTTGGTCCAGCACGGTTTGCGTGCGGGCGAAGGTGGCCCCTTCGGGCAGTTGTACGTCAACGAGCACAATCCCTTGGTCTTCCAGCGGAATGAAAGAAGTTTGCATAAAGTTTAAAAACAGCAGGTCCGCTAACACAAAGCCGCCAAACAACGCTAAAATAATCGTCTTGCGTGCTAGCCGCCTGGCCAGCGAGCGGTACCCGCGGGCCCCGCGTTGGACGATATAGTTAAACCAACGCAAGAAAAAGACTTTCGTTTCCGGGATAGGGTGTAGCATGGTGGCACAAATCGCCGGCGAGAGCGACAAAGCATTAAGCGTAGAGAAACACACCGCTACGGAAATAGTGACTGCAAACTGTGTGTAGATTTTCCCGGTGATGCCACCCATAAACGTAATCGGCACGAAAATGGCCAGTAGTACCAGCGTGGTGGCGATGAGCGCGCTGGAAAGTTCTTCCATGGCTTGGTTGGCGGCTTCAACGGCGGTTTTCTTTTCCCGGTTCATCAGCGTAATAACGCGTTCCACCACGCAGATAGCATCGTCCACTACCAGCCCGATAGCGAGTACCAAGGCAAAGAGCGTAAACATGTTGATAGAATAACCTACCGCTAACATCACCGCAAACGTACCGAGTAACGAAACGGGAATCGTAGCCGCCGGGACTAGCGTGGCGCGCCAATCTTGCAAGAAAATGTAACACACCGCTACGACCAGCAGAAAAGTAATTAACAGCGTGAGCAACACTTCTTCTACCGAGGCGTTAATAAAGTCCGTTGTGTCAATGGAAAATTCATACGTTAAACCATCGGGGAAGAACGCTTCCAAGCGTTTTAATTCCGCGCGCACTTCTTTAACTGTTTGCAAGGCGTTGGCACCGGAGGAGAGGTTAATCATAACCGGCACGGACGGGTGACCGTCAAAAGCTCCGGCAAAGCTGTAGCTTTCTTGTCCTTCTTCCACTTTGGCAATTTCGTTTAGGCGGACCAGTCCCCCTTGCTCGTCCGTGCGGACGATGATATTGCCAAACTCTTCGGCGGAGTTTAAGCGTCCTTCTGTTTGCAACGCATACACCATTAATACGGAGCCGTCATTGGGCCGCGCGCCGATTTTACCCAGCGAGGGCTGATAGTTTTGCGTAGCAATTGCATTTTTCACATCGGTCGCGGAAATGTTGAGCCCGGCCATTTTGTCCGAATCCAACCACACACGCATGCTTTTGGCCGCACCGAATACACGCGCTTCCCCTACCCCGGTAATACGGCTCAAGTTCTTTTGGACGTTATTGTTTAAGTAATCACTAATGTCCAGGGTGCTCATTTTACCGCTGGGGTCGCTGAACGACACAATGCCTAAAATGTTGGAGGAGCGGCGAAATACGCTCACCCCCTGGTTGGTGACGGCCGGCGGTAATAGTGGGGTGGCCTGCGAAACGCGGTTTTGTACTTTTACCTGGGCGATATCCGGGTCCACGCCGGTTTTGAACGTAACGGTCAGCATGTACGAGCCGTCAGCAGAATCGGAGGACATATACAGCATGTCTTCTACCCCGTTGACGCTGGATTCCAACGGAATACCCACTGTTTTGGCAATTACCTCTGCACTGGCGCCGGGGTAAGAGGCGCGCACGACTACTTCCGGCGGGGTAATTTCCGGGTACAGGGCAATCGGTAGAGACTTGAGCGCGATGAACCCAGCCAGACATAAAATCAGCGAAATGACGAGGGCAAAGCGCGGCCGTTTGATAAAAAATTTAGCAAACATGGTTTATTTTCCCTCCGTCGCTTGGACAGACGACTGTTCGCCTTGCAAACTGACATTTACCTTCTGGCCGTTTTGCAGTTTTTGTTGGCCAATGGGAACGAGACGATCTCCGTCCTCTAACCCGGCTGCAACGACGTACTGCCCGTTGACCATGTCTCCCAACGTAATGTATTTTTGTACGACTACGTCGTCATTATTAACCGTCATTACATACGGGCCGCTGGCATCTTGGGAAACTGCCGTTTGCGGAATTAAAATAACCGGGCGGAACTTATCCATGCTGACGGTTACGTTGACATAATTGCCGGGAATCAGTTTGTTATCTTTATTTTCGCTTTGCGCGTAAACGGCCATAGTAGCCGTTTGGGCGTTAATTTCGTTATCCGCAAAAACGGAAGCGTGCGGGATTTCAATCGTCTGCCCGTTAGGTAGTGCAATTTGCAAATCGGGCGAAAGCGCGGTTAGCTGGTCCATACCGGAGAGGCGTTCCTTATCGGTAATAGAAAACACCACGCGGATCGGGTCCATCTGAATAACGCGTGCTAACTTACTGGCCGAAGCGTTGGCATAGTTTCCTTTGGTTAAGAAAGCTTTGCCGATGTATCCGCTAATCGGGGAGCGAACCTGCGTATGTTGCAAATCCAGTTTGGCTAAATCAAAATTAGCCTGGGCGGATTTAACATTTGCTTGTGCGGTAGCCAGGCTGCTTTCGGCTACTTCCAAATCGGCCTTGGAGAGCATGGCTTCTTCGTAAAGGGACAACTCGCGGTTATAGTTGCTTTGGATTTGGATTAGGCTGGCCTTGGCTTTTTCCAACGCGGCTTCGGCGGCGGAAGCGGCGGCTTGGTAGCGGGCCTGGTCAATGATAAATAAAACCTCGCCTTCTTTTACAAACGAGCCATCCTTGAAAAGCACTTTATCAATATACCCCGACACCTGAGGCGTTACATCGGAGGCGTTGATAGCTTCTACCTTGGCAATAAACGTTTTGCCCAGGGCCACAGGCCGTTTGGACACCGTTTGAGCCAGCACACTGGCCGGGCCGCCAGCACCGTCCATACCACCGGCACCGTCTCCCAGTTTCCCTTTGATAAAAAATCCGATCGCTGCGCCCACCACAAACACGAGCGCGTATTTCCAGTATTGCTTTACGTAAAGTTTTATTTGTTGTTTATTCATATTAGTATTCCCCGATGCTCCTATACAAATTGGCCTTGCTTAACAGCAGGTCGTAAAAAGCGGTAATTTTATTTTGGCGCGCGTCGGCCAGTTGGGCTACGGCGGTGAGTAGGCTGATGATGTCGGTCTTGCCGACTTCGTAGTAGCGGAAAGCGACGCGGTGGTTTTCTTCTGCACTGTCCAACACGGTTTGGCTGATTTCGTACGAACGTACGGAAGTTTTGTAATTTTGGTAAGCGCGCCAAACTTCATTTTGAACTTGGCGGGTCAAATTTTGCGTTTGGTTTTGGGCCTGTTTGTAGGCAAAAGCAGCTTGCTGGGCCGCATACATGTTAGAAAAACCCGAAAATAATGGCCACGATAAGACCAATCCCGCCGCATTATTAACGGCGTAAGGTTGGCTGTGTTTCCAGTTGTCGCCCAGCGTGGCGGATGCCGTGGCACTTAAAGAGGGCAGCATGCGTGTGCGGGCATTGTGCAAGTTTGCTTTGGCCGCGTCTTGCGTATATTGTTGGGCGGCCATTTCGGCCCGTTTATCCAGCGCGTGTTGCATGAGCGTTTGCACGTTGTCATCGGCAATTTGAGTAGCACTGTCGTCAAATACGGGCACTTGCAGACGAATCGGCGTATCGGGGCGCAGGTTGAGCAAGATAGCTAGCGCACCGCTGTATTGTTTGACTAAATTTTCGTGCTGCACAACCGTCAGTAATGACTGTTCGTAGCGGGTTTTAGCCTGCAGTTTATCACTGAGGGAAACCATGCCCAATTTGTAGCGTTTTTGGGCTTCTTCGTACGAGTGTTGGTACGTTTCCAAACTGGCTTTGGCACTGATCAGCGATTCTTGCGAGGCCAGCAAATTCAAATAGGCTGTTTGTACAGAAAGGAGCAAATCCTGCAGGGCGGCATTATACTGAGCCGCGGCTGCGCGGACGTATGCCCGGGTACTACTAATGCGCGATCCGCGTCCACCGAAGTCAAATAACAACCAGGAGGCTTGTGCCTTGCCGGCGTAGGGCTCGTCCTGTACATAGTTACCGTGTTCTACTTTGTCGCCGGTGATTTGCCCGGTCGCACTTAACGTAACCGAAGGTAGATACTCCGCGCGGGAAGCCCCCAGGGTGGCTTCCTGTGCTTTAGTGCCCATGTACTGGGCCGCCAAAGCCGGGTTGGTACAAAGGCTGATTTGAACTAAATCTTCCAAGTTAAGCTCCTGGGAAGTTACATCTTTATCTACGCAGCCCTGCGGCGGACGGACCGTATATGCGGCCAGCGGATCCAACGCCGCCAGCGGCAAAGCGGACGCACACAAGGCGGCTAATAATGCATATTTTTTCATTTTCGTTTTGTTCCTTTTTGATACGAATTTAAAATAGCCAGGGTATGACGCCAAACCACCTCTTTGATCTGTTGGCGAAGTGCCGGGGAGATGTGTTTGGTTCCCATTTTATTTAAGATGACCAGCCGGTGACACTCCGAGAGCATCACCTGCCCAAAAATACAGTGCGATACCACCAACAATTCCGGTGAACGGACCGATAAGCCCGTCAGTTGCGCCAGTAATCTGTATGGGGTCTCCTGATAGGGAGCCATGTACGACAGAAGCATGTTACGCATCGGGGCGGATTCCAATTCTACCCGCGTAAAGATACGCTCCAACGGTAGATCGTTGCGGCTCAAACTGTTATCCAACAAATAGTCCAACATAGCATGCAGCAAGTCCAGGGCTTGCCGGCGAGAAAGATGCTCTATTTGCTGGGCGGCGGGGACGGACATGTCCTGCCCCCAGGCGCGGGCGCGGTGTTCTTCGGCCAGGTGGCGTAACGTTTCCTGACCGAGTTTGCGCTTGCCGCCGACATAATAG
>JAKSPG010000041.1 GCA_024405075.1 Elusimicrobiaceae bacterium
GGGAAAAGTTAAGGCGGAGACTTTCCGGCATGACAAGCTCTTTTTATTTCCTCTTTCCTCGCCTCAAAAAATTAAAAAAAAATAGTTGACAACCTACCCCAAAAGTTGCGAAAATGTAAAGGTACTATATCGGCGTGTTTTTGGATAACATAAACGCGTCGTTTCGCGCATTTGTTTTTTTGCGCACGGATTTTGCAGTAATTAAATTTAAATTAAGGGTGCCCACGTATAGGGAATTATACACATGAATAAAATCAAACATTTACTTCGCTTTTTATCCGGCAAAACGACGGCGTTGCCCGTCCTGCTGGCAGTGCTGTTCACGGCGGTAACGCCTGCCTTCTCCCAAACGGCCGATGTGCGTTACGCAGGTGTGTTTTATAAGGATATTCCTTGGGGCGTGTCCGGTATGTATTGTGGTTGGTCTCCCAGTACTTTGGATGTGAGATCTAATAGTTCAAACCAGCGTAGCTTTGTGGCCACACCGCGTCCAGGTGGAAACCAAAGCGTGAGTGATCCCTGGGTAAGCTCGGCGTTGATTGAGTATGACCAGCCCTTTCCTAACACGAACTTTAATACTAATAAGTATCCTAATCACTGTTTAGCGTTGTGTATGAACGTGGTTTGTACCAACAAACCGATGAGCCAAAGTACGTATTCTATTGCATTTCCGTTGCAAAATATTCGGTTTGACATTGTCAAATACTACAACAACAAAAATGTAGAAAACCCGGAAGAAACACCTGCTATTCGCACGATTGACTTGTACCCGAATTTAGAAGGAGCCAAGTGTGGGTCGTATGCTTGTGGTGGTGCTGCTGCTGGGAATCCTTGCACTTCGGCGGAATATGTGTGTGATCGCAATATATGTGATGATTGGTGTACATCGGAGCTGTGTTCGGAAGGGAGAGCTAACCAGTGCAGAGATGCATCAGGAAATACTTGGAATTTCAATACTAGTGCGAGATGTTATCCTATTGCTGACGGAATTGGTGGCAGTACGTATTACCAACCTTCTACTGGAAATCCAGACCTTTGTGGTAAATATGGTGAAAAATGCCTTATTTTCAATAACGACGGTACCCAAACCAACCAGTCAATTCCGTTCTGTGCGGCGTGGGACGGGTCGTACGATATTTCCGGCGAGTTCGGCAAAACAAACGGCAACTACGCTTTCCGCGCTACCGTATCCACGGACGTCCCCGGCGATAACATCATTACGGACAAAATTCAGTTTGAGTCTACTATTGCCTACCCGGGCATGAACCAAATTCCAATACAGGTAGACATAACGAATATCCACACGGTGCGCAGTACGCCCAGTTTGGTGGGTAATATTACGGCCGTTTCCGCTCAGCCGTATACGTATGCGTATCGGTTAAGTAAAGATGCGGACGTTCGTATCGGTATCTTTGTTGCTTCCACCGATGATGTCACCACTTCATATGCTCCAAGTTTGACGTTGACTTGTCCTTCCGGTGAATTTATAGATTTTACTAGTTATTCAAACTATGATAACTGGTATAGCGGAGATTGTTGCGCTAATGGTAGCGACAATAGGTGTTGGACCACTGGAGGGAACAGCATTTACGGACTTGATGCTTCCGGGAATGCATGCACGGTTACGTATGACGTTAATACTGGTACATATACTCACAGCCCTGCTGACTGTTGGCCGGTTGGGCAAAATGGGGCTTGGGGGAGTTTTGATGTTGATGGTGCTGGAACTATAAAACGTGGTTGTTGTACGAACGCGGCGTCAAATGTTGGTGTGCCTGCTCCATCCTCTAGCAATATAACCGAAGCAGACATCGTTCGCACGCTCGTTGACTGGCAGCCGCGCTTGGGCGAAGGCATGAAAGGCAAAGACAGCGATGTCCAAATTACGGAATTTGACTCGTGGGACGGCCGCAACGACGACGGCATGCTCATGCCGGCCGGCAACTACGTGGTTACCTTGCAAGCCAAGACGCAAGACGAATGGCCGGGAATTGATTTTTCGCGTGCCGTTACGCGCCAACTGTCGTTGGACCCCTTGAAATTAACCGATGTGGTAGCCACCGGGCTGACCAAACAGTCTACGGCGTATGCCACTATTACGTACACACCGACGGAATCTTCTAAAGTCTACTGGTACATTTACACGCCGGGTACTTCGTTTTATAACGACCCCAGCACCGGTACCACGTCAAGCGGTGTGTTGACCGATTCTTCCGCTCCGACCGGTACGGAGCCGTTTATCCTGAGTGATGCTGCCAACGGTGCCACCGGCAACCCGGTTTACGTGTTGACAGAAGACCGGTTAGGTCGGGCGAATTTTACCAGCAAATGGGACGGTTTGTGCGGTATGGACGGGACTGTTCCGTTCCACTTATTACAAAATCAGGTCTACCCGGTTGAAGCGGTGGACGCAGCCGGTGCTTCACTGACCGGGACTTGTACCAGCAGCAACGGCTGTACCTATTATATGCCCAAATGCGTACGCACTTACGCACAAAACGAAAAAATGTCCGACGGCGGTTTCTGTGGTGATACCAACCACCCCTATGCTGTGGGTAACGTCTGCCGGGAAACATTTGAATTTGGAGCCCCCTTGCCCGACGGCAACTACGTATATGCGTTGTGGGCGGAAATCCCGTATAACGGTTGTTACTATAATAAAGCCAGTAACCACACCAGCGCCCCGATTTTCGTAGCGAATACGGCCTGTGATGTAAAACAGTATGGTGGAAATACCCAATCTTTCACCGGTGTAAAGACCTTGAAATATAACGTCGGCCAAGTAGCCATTGAACGCGGGGTAGTGGACATCACAATCCAACCCGTTAGCTATTCTGTGGTCGGTTCTAGTCCTACCGCTTACGGCTTGGACCCGTTCATCTTTAAATATTCTATCGCGCGCGATTCCAACGTGGTGGCTAAAATTACCAACACGGCCGGAATTGACGTGAAATACCTCACGCCCGAAGCCGGCATCACGCAGGTGGCCCAGCAGATGAATACTATTACCTGGGACGGCCGCAACGACGCCGGACGTATGGTAACCCCCGGCACGTATATGTTTGTGGTGGAAACGAAAGATGCTATGTTCCCCGCCGTCACCAACCGCGCCGCAGCGGTGTTCCCGGTGGATATGTACCGCGTGGTGGATATGTCTACCACCGATGTATACGGTGACAGCAACGCCAAAGCTACTTTGTCCTACACGCTCTCCAAACCGATGAACGTGCAGGTAAACATATATAATAAGGATGTTGTCATCCCCGATTATAACACCACCACGGGGGACTATAATGACATTACCATTACCTCCACGGCTACCGGTACGGGATACTCCGATGTTTTGCCTGCGATTGGTTATTCTCTTACCCTTAGCGATGGGTCTACTTTCGGCCCGACAGCAGTGGTGGAGGGAACCAATACAACTTATAGCACCACCTATCGCGATACTGTAGTTGCCCGTTACAACCCGACTTACAACGGTACGTCCAGTATCTGTAACCCGGCTAACCCGATGAGCTGTCACTACATCATTGAGGTTACGCGGGAATACTTTACCACGTCCGCGACCAGCACGGCTGCTTGGCCGCCGCGGTTATGCGATTTGGTCACGGATGCTGCCGCCTTTACCGGCGGGCATGTGGACCCGGCTAAAAACCCGAAGTGTATCTATGTAAGAGATACTACCTTTACCAACTACCCGGCTGACGCGGCCCAGGCCGCCTCCGGCGTAGTAGATGTGCGCTTACAGCCGATCAAGACTTTTGAACGCAACGCTCTTAAACCGGGTGACGGTTTGCAAATTACCGAGGAATGGGACGCGTTGTACTTCTATAATCCCAGTAATTGTCCGGCCGGTTCTACTAATATAAGGAACTGCTCGTACGAAATGTTGCCGGACGGACAGTATCCTTATTATGTGGCGGCACGGTCCAATGAGGCGTTCTCGCGCTATTATTACGACAGCGCGGTGGATACGTCTTTAACCGGGTACACGATAAACGGCCAGCCGTTTACCTCCGCCAGCGATGTCCAATATCAGGAATACCTCTACACTACGGAAAAACCCGTTAATAAAATTAACGTGACCCGCGGCTCGGTGTATTTCCTGGACGGTTCCATCGCGGTTTACCCCAATGCGCCGCAACTCTTTAATGTGTCCTCCGGCCCGGTGTTTATCCCGCCGTACGAGATTAACTTCTCTATCTCGCGCGCGGCCACGGTGGAAGTGGCAATCGTGGCGTTGCAGGATAATGTCTGTAACCCGGACCCGACCGTCCACCAGGATCTTAAAAATAATAAGGCCGGGGATGTGTGTAAGTACCTTTCCACCACCCGTATCTTGGACACGGGCGACTTTGACCCCAACATTGTGCGCAAAGTGTATTGGGACGGTACCGATAATAACGGTTACTACGTGCGCTCGGGCATTTACGAAGTCCGCCTGACCGCTAAGAACTACCCGGATGAAACGCTGTACCAGCCGACGGTAAAATCTGTTTCGCTCAACACCAATATCTTAAAAGTGTTTGATTTGTTGGAAGCGGACGGATATGCTATTTCCCAGCGCGGTACGGATATGAAGATCGGATACCAGTTGTCTGTTCCGATGAAAGTGGGTATCCAAATCTTCAAACCCGGTACGACGATTTACGATTACCAAAAAGGTACTTTGCGTAACCCCACCACGGGGCGGGAAGTAAAAGATATCCGCGAAGTGCTTGTCAAAGCCATTACGGGTATCCGCCCCGCTACCACGCTCATTGAAGAAGTGTGGGATGGCACCGACTACGCCAACCAGGAAGTACCCGACGGAACGTATCCGTTCAGGTTTGTTACGTCTACCAACTCGGCCAATATTGACTCCGTCACCGGCGAAATTTTATTCGGCGATGATCAGTCTACGAACCCGGCCGATTGGAAAGTGAACTACGTGTCTGATACGTATGAGTACCAGAATTTGCACAAAGCCACCATCGCCATCGGTGACGGACGCTTCGTCTGCGAAGATTGGGAAAAGACAGTTTTCTTCTATCCCAACCCGTTCAACGATGCCAGCAAAGGTACGCTGGAAATTACCAAAATGCCGGTGCCTGGTACGGTGTCTATTAAGTACTACAACCTGGCAGGCGATTTGGTGCGCGACAGTAACTACACCTGCGTGGATGCAAATAATTACGAGGTGACCATGGGTGATAATTTGTCGTTCCAACCGGATAACAACGTTAGCACTACGGTGACGACAATTAACAACATCCGCAACGCTGCGCTGCGCTGTAAGTGGGATCGGACCAACCAGCACGGCAAAAAAGTGGCGCGCGGGGTGTACTTTGGCTTGGTGGACTTTAAAGCCCGCATGGGCCGCGAACACTGCCAAAAGGTAGTTAAGATTTTGATTCCGTAAGATAGACGTCCCCCTGAACTTGGTTCAGGGTCTCGTTGGTTCAAAAGGTGAGATTCCAAATCACGTTTGGGATGACGAATAAAGGAGAATAGAATACAAAATTTATGAACATTAAATTAAAAGTTTTAACAGCCTGTTTGGCCCTTGGCCTTGGCAGCTTGCCTGCGGTGGCCGATATTCACGACAATGCCGGTACCAGTGCGGCGGCATTTCTTAAAATCGGCGCCGGAACCCCTACCGCTCAGGCGTTAGGTAATGCGTATGTGTCTATTGCTAACGGCCCGGAAGCCTTGTTTTGGAACCCGGCCGGTGCGGCCTCAGCCACGACGCGCGAAGTGCAGTTCTCCTATTTAAGTTACCTGCAAGGCTATAAAGCCCGTACGCTGGCGTTCTTGCAGCCTATCGGTAAGACGATTATCGGCGTGTCGCTCAATTATATGGATATGGACGGGTTTGACTTCCGCGATTGGGAAGGACACCTCCTGCCGGAGATGGGCGTTCCGGTGCAGAACTTTGTGGGAAGTCTGTCTTTGGCGCGCGGGTTTTTTGGCCAGCGCATCCAAATCGGCGGGACGGCTAAATATATTACGGAACGTTTGTATAACGCCACTGACCACAATAACTACGATAACGTAGGGTTTGATGTGGGGGCCAAACTGCGGCTTGTCAACTGGTTGGGTTTGGGTGGTGCACTTGTTAATATCGGCGATAGGGAAGAAATGCCCCGTGGCCTTCGTTTAGGGGCGGATTTGAACACCCGCTATTTTACCGTATCGGGCGAATACATGAAATACCGCGATGACAACGTGCGCTTTGGTGTGGGGTTGGCCGTGCACATCCCCGAAGATTTGTTACAGGTGGCCCGGTTTGATCTGCGCGTCGGGTATTATAGCCGCGAAAATACGGGTATTAATACCACTGAGTCGTATGTGGAAAAAATCGGTTTAGAGGAAACATCCAAAGTATCTTTCGGGTTTGGTATTTACAGCTCGGAACTGTTTGGATACGGTGCCTCTATTGATTATGCCGTTACGCCGTTCGGCGCATTAGGAACATCGCAACAAATTGCGGTGTCTGTACAATTTTAGGTATGTGTAAAAGAGGATTAAAGCTTACTAAAAAAGGACAAACTGCCGTAGAGTATATTGTAGTGGCGGCCAGTCTTTTTACGGCTTTGATTTCCTTTTATGTGTTGTACTCGCACCTGGTTCCCCAGCAGTTTGATAAGGGTGCACAAGTCATTTTGATGGAGTATGAAGCCGGAAAATAATTTTAAAAATTAGGAGGACGGACTATGAAGTTTATCGTCGCAATGCAAAACAAGTTAAACCGCATCCAGGCTCAAGCGCTCGGGTGCCTGAAACAAAAAGAAGGGCAGAACACGATTGAATACGTGCTTATGCTCGTAGTGGTTGTAGGTGTGGCCGGTTTGGCTGGCGTGCTCATTAAAAAATTCATGCCGGATTTGTTTGACCAAGTCAAAGCCAAAATCACCGGTGGCATGAGCGAAATGTAATTTATGTGCAAATTCGGTAAGAAGCGTGGCGGGCAGGTAACTGCGGAGTTAATGCTGATTTTACCGGTATTCATGCTACTTATTTTCTTTGTGCTTGAATACGGTAACATCGCCTACCACACGATTATTGCTAACCATGCTTCTTACGAGTTTGCGCGTATCGGCTCGCTGGTAGCCGTTAAAAAACCCAGTGGCCGGCCGGATCGGACGGTCATTACCCAAAAGGTAAACCAAGCCAAACAAAAAGTATTTGGCTCTAAAGCAGGCGGAATTGGTGTCAACGTAAAAGTAGAAACTACCGGTGCCGACCCGATGTATAAAAAGCACCGCCATGAAGATTTAGTTGTAACGGTGACGTATCCGATACATTTGATTTTTCCGGGCACGAGTTATGTGCTCGCCAACGAGCCGCGCCGGGAGGGCATCCGCCGGATTAAAGCGGTCACGCGTATGCCTATTGAAAAGGCATATTTAAGTTCGGATACGAAATAGATTTTGAACGTATTATAATACGAGGTTGTACTAAGGAGATAACATGAGAAAAGGAATTTTTTTACCCTTCGTAATTGCCGTGGCTGCGGCCATTGTGTATGCGATGATTGTCAGCAGCGCAGAAAAGAAGCTTAATGCTTCCAAGAATATCAAGCAAGTATTTGTGCCGATTCGCGATATTAAAGAGCGCGAAGTTATTAAGCGCGACTTTATCAAACCCGTCCCCGTTCCGGCTGCGTACTTGCAAAAAGATGCATTTACCTATACGACAGATGCCGATTTTAAGGCCATTGAAAACGCTGTAGCGCGTATTCAAATTCCCAAAGGAAACCAAATCTCCAAGTATTCGGTGACGTCTTTGTCGCCGGAAGCAGGGCTTTCCAGCAAAATTCCGGTGCAAATGCGCGGGTACATGATTAGCGTGCCTATGGCTACCGCCAGCATGATTAAGCCCGATGACAATGTGGACGTCCTATTAACTTTTGAAGCTGTTATGAAAAGCGGCAGCCGCCAGAAAGTTGCCTTGACACTGCTGCAGAACGTCAAGGTGCTGGGGGTTGGCTCGGACCTGGGGCAAGGGTTGGATCTTAAATCCGCCAATGCTATGAAGAGCAAAGAAGAAGACGCGGCAGCGTATTCGGATAGCTCCACGCTTGCCTTGTCGCTTTCTCCGCGTGACGCGCAGTATTTGGCGTTAGCGCAGGCCGAAGGGGAAATTTCGGTCATCTTACGTTCGCACGGTGATGTGAACAACTACTTAATGGAGATCGCCACCTTTGAAAAATTATTTAACTAACGGGATTACTATGAATAACAAGTTAATTACAAAAATTTCTCTGTTGGTTTTTTTAGTAGGCGTGTGTGGGGCGTTGCCGGTGCACGCTAAAAAAACGCGGCTGGTAGCCGTCAGTGCCGATGTCGTGGAAATTGACGGGACTATGCAAAGCGTAAAAGGGTTTGCCTGGAACCAGCTCTTTGATTTTGAAGAAGCTGCTATCCCGGGGATCTTGTCGCTGGGGGAATTCCAGCGCAAGACGGCCGTTACCACGCGTCTTCGTTTAATGGAGACGGAAGGCCGTGCACAGGTGCTTTCCAACCCCAAAATTGTTACGTCTTCCGGTAATAGTGCTAAAATTTCGGTTGGCGGTAAAGTGCCGATACCCGTTGTCAATAACCAAGGGGTCGGTTCGCAAATGGAAGATTACGGTATTTTGCTTAACGTACTTCCCACCATCATCCCGGAACGCAACAACATTATTGATTTGCAGGTACAGTTAGCCGTGTCCACGGTGGACTATTCCCGCACGGTGGTAATCGGCACGGCCACGGCGCCCTCGTTTACCAACCGCGATGTGGAAACCCACGTGGAGCTTAACAGCGGCGAAACCTTAGTTATCGGGGGTTTAAAAAGCAGCGCGCGCAACGTGTCCGAGGACCGTGTGCCCTTTTTAGGCCGCCTGCCGTTGCTGGGACTGCTTTTTAAGAGTAAAGACGTAACCGAGGAGCAACGCTCGCTCTTCCTGTTTATTACGGTTGAAATCGTAGAGTAATTATATGGCAGAAGAAAACGAACCCCTTCAAAGTGATGCTAAAATTATCGCTTTTGCCGGGCCGAAGGAAGGCGCAGGTAAAACGACGCTGGTGCTGAATTTGGCACTCGGTTGGGCGGGCATCCAAAAGCGCCCGGTGCTGATTGTGCCGCTGGACCCGTTGGCGCGTCAAGAGCATAATTTCTATTTAGATATTGCCAACCCGGTTAGCGTGTCGGATTTGCTGAAAGTGTTAGGTAATGCCTCTATTGCCGTGGTGGGGGGGCTTTTGCGCGGCAAGATCTCTATGTCCCAATGGGGGGTAGGTTTATTGCCGTTGGGTAATACCCGTGCGCAAGTGGCGGCCATCAGCCCCAAAATTTTAATACCGATTTTATCGCGTTTGTCCCAAACTTTTGATATTTTCCTGGATGTGGATTCCAGTTTCCCGATGCAGGCCTTTGCTTTTGATATTGCGGATAAAATATTTTGGGTATCCAACGCTACCCGTACCCATATCAATTCCACGGTAC
>JAKSPG010000042.1 GCA_024405075.1 Elusimicrobiaceae bacterium
CCGAGGCCTGTAATAAACTGCCGAATTTTTTGATGTTGGGCGAGCTGGCGTTGGACGGCTCGTTACGCCCTTGTGCGGGAGTACTGCCCATGTTGATTTCCTGCCAAAAACCGGGCCGGACGGCTGTTATACCGCCACAAAATGTACTGGAAGGACAAGTCTCTTCTGCGCCGTTTATTACGCCGCATACGTTGAAAGAACTGGCCGATTATTTGGAAGGCAAAACGGAAGAAGCCGCCCTTAAAATTAACTATATTCCCCAGAAAGAATCCGCCCCGCAACACGAGCTGGATTTTTGCGATGTCAAAGGCCAGGCCCTAGCCAAACGCGCGCTGGAAATTGCCGCTGCGGGCGGACACAATGTATTGATGATCGGCCTACCCGGCACGGGTAAAAGCATGCTAGCTAAACGGTTTCCCGGCATTTTGCCGCCCCTTACCCAGCAAGAAGCATTAGAAATTACCAAAATTTATTCTATTTGTAATTTAATGGGGAAAAGTAAACTCTTAACTCAACGTCCGTTTCGCGACCCGCACCATACTATTTCCGATGGGGCTCTTATCGGTGGCGGTTCCAACCCGCGCCCGGGGGAAGTGTCGCTGGCGCACAACGGCGTATTGTTTTTAGACGAATTTGCCGAGTTTTCCCGCTCGTCTTTGGAAGTCTTGCGCGAACCGTTGGAAAATGGCCAAGTTACCATTTCCCGCGCCAAAGAAACCGTATCCTATCCGGCACGCTTTACGCTGGTAGCTGCCATGAACCCGTGCCCGTGCGGCAATTTGGGTAATCCCTTAAAACCGTGTACTTGCACGCCCATGCAAATCAACCGCTACAAGTCGCGCATTTCCGGGCCGCTGCTGGACCGTATTGATTTAACCGTTAATCTAAATCCCGTTAAATATACCGATTGGAACAAACAAAGCGAGGGCGAAAAATCGGAACAAATCCGTGCGCGCGTACTCAAAGCGCGTGAAATTCAGCGCAAACGCTTTGCCGGTACCACTACCACCGCTAACGCGTTTATGAACGCCAAACAGCTCAAAGAATTCTGTCCGCTTCCCACCGGAGCGGATACTATTTTGGAAGCCGCTATGCGTAAATTCGGTTTAAGCGCACGTAGCTTGGATAAAATTTTAAAAACGGCCCGCACCATCGCCGATTTGGAGGGTGCACAAAATATAGAAACCAAACACCTGGTAGAAGTCATGCAATACCGCCCGCTGGACCGCAAGGGGGTGGCCGACGTATGAATCCGTCCGTTTCTACCGCAGAACGTTTAGCCCGCATCCAGTTAAATGCATTTTTATATTTGCGGGCCGATTGGCTGGAAAGGCTAATTGAAATTTTCGGCTCCGCACAGGAAATTTTGCGCCAAGACGCCCAAACACTTTCGCACGAAGCCAACCTAAACCCGGACACCGCAACTAAATTACTACAAGCGGCTTTTGCCGTCAACCCGCAGGAAGAATGGGACAAAACCGCCGCCCTTAACGGACATATTTACATCCCGGAAGACGAAGAATATCCGCAGTCACTACGCAACTGCAAAGAGGCCCCTTTAGCCATTTACGTTTTGGGTAAATTACCGTCAGACACACACGCCTGTGTAGCCCTGGTGGGCACGCGCAAAATCACACCGTACGGCCGGCGCATTACCCGTAAACTGGGCGAGGAACTGGCCCAGTGCGGCGTTACCATTATCAGCGGCCTGGCCCGCGGTGTTGACAGCGAAGCACACGCCGCCGCAGTACGCCTTAAAAAACCGACCGTAGCCGTCATCGGTACCGGTATCGGGCGGTGTTATCCGGCCGAAAACCGCGCACTGGAAAAAGCCCTGTTAGAGCACGGCGGGGCCGTCGTGTCTGAACTGCCGTTTAACAGCCCGCCCAACGCATTTCACTTTCCGCGGCGAAACCGTATTATTGCGGCGTTATCCCAACCGGTAGTCGTTTTAGAAGGCGAAGTTAAATCCGGTGCACTCATTACTGCCAAACTGGCACTTGAAATGGGAAAAGACGTTTTAGCCATCCCCGGCCCGATAGACAGCCCACAATCCGGCGGGCCTAATTCCCTCGTGCGGCAGGGGGCAGGGGTTGTAACGTCCGTCGCAGATATACTAGACTATATACCACAGCCCTGCCGCTTTGGGTTAGACACGCGGTTTTTTGAACATACGGACATGGCCCCCAATAAACCGCAAGAACAACTAACCCCGCGCCAGCAGGAAGTGATGCAAATCATCGGCAGTGGCACCTGCAGTTTAGACCAAGTGGCCGAAGCCTTGCATACGGACGTGCCGGAAACTGCCGGGCTGCTGTTTGAACTGGAAGTGCAAGGATTTTTAGCCTGCGAAAACGGGCTGTACAGCAAGAATAAATTTTAATTTATGAAGGAAGTGAACGTATGGCAAGCAATATTAAAGGGAAGAAACTGGTCATTGTGGAGTCTCCCACCAAACAAAAAACAATTAGCAAAATTTTAGGTAACGATTTTATTGTACGCAGTTCGTTCGGGCACGTGCGCGATTTGCCCTCTAAAGATTTAGGCGTGGATATTGAACATGGTTTTGCCCCCACTTACGAACCGGTGGACCGCGCCAAACGGATTATCAGCGAATTAAATACCGTAGCCAAAAACGCCAGCGAAATTTACCTTGCTACCGACCCTGACCGCGAAGGAGAAGCCATTGCGTGGCATTTGGTGGAACTATTGAAGTTGCCCAAAGAACGCTACCAACGAATTTTCTTTCACGAAATTACTCCCGCCGCCATTAAAGAATCGTTTAGTCACGCCCGCAAGATTGACGACAACCTGGTAAATGCCCAACAGGCCCGACGTATTTTGGACCGCATTGTAGGGTATAAGTTGTCCCCCCTCTTGTGGCGTAAAATTACCTCCGGTTTATCGGCTGGGCGGGTGCAATCGGTAGCGGTGCGGTTACTGGCCGAACGCGCCAAAGAAATTGCCGATTTTAAAGAGCAAGAATACTGGACAATTGGTGCCCAGTTTGAAAAACCGCAAACCGCCCCCAAGTTTTGGGCTCGCGTTACTAAGTGGCAAGGCAAAAATGTGGAACAAACAACCACCTATCATTTATTTGCCGAAGATTACAAAGTAAAAAATACCGTTTTTGACAGTGAAGCCAAGCTCGCTCCGCTTAGCGAGGTCTTGCGCAAGGGACCCAACACCGTCGTTAAGGTAGAGAAGAAGGAAGTTAAACAAAAACCCAAACCGCCCTTTATTACCAGCTCTATGCAGCAAGATGCTTACAATAAGCTGGGGTTTTCCTCCCAAAAAACTATGATGACGGCCCAACACCTCTACGAAGGTATTGAAGTGGAAGGGCAAACCATCGGTTTAATTACCTACATGCGTACCGACTCCTTTAACGTATCTAAATTATTGCAGGAACAAACCAAAAAATTCATCGGCGAGAAATACGGCCCGCAATTTGTCCCGGCCAAACAACCCGTTTACAAAAGCAAGGTAATGGGTGCGCAGGAAGCACACGAGGCCATTCACCCCACCGATGTACGCCGCACCCCGCAAAACATGAAACCGTTTCTAACAGCCGACCAGTACAAACTTTACGAGCTAATTTGGTTGCGCTTTGTGGCCAGCCAAATGGCCGACGCCGTTTTTAACACCGTGGCTATAGACATCGCCGCCGGAGATGAAAAAACATGTCTGTTGCGTGCCAACGGCCGCACGGTCAAATTCCCGGGCTATTTATCTATTTATAAAGACCAAGACGAGGAGGACTCCAACGAGGAAAATTCCAGCGCGCTACTGCCGGTGTTAAACGAAGGCGACACGCTGACCTTGCTGGACCTGAGCACCAAAGCGCATAAAACAACGCCGCCACCGTGCTACAACGAAGCCAGCTTAATCAAAACGCTTGAAAAGCACGGTATCGGCCGCCCCTCTACCTATGCGCCCACTATCAAAACTATTTTGGACCGCAAATACATCGCCCGCCAACCCAAAACAAGCAAACTCGTTGCTACCGATTTGGGTATTACGGTAACGGAAAGCTTAAAAGGATTTTTTAAAGAAATTATGGATTTATCCTATACCGCCGGAGTAGAAGAACAATTGGACCAAGTGGCCGAGGGCGGACAAAAGTGGGTGAGTCTACTGGGCGATTTTTACGCCAACTTTAAGCGAGAGCTGGACGAGGCCGACAAAGGCATGCAACGCCCGGCCGCCCAACAGACTGAAGAAAAATGCCCCGTCTGCGGTAAGTTCATGCTTAAAAAGAGAAGCCGCTTCGGCGAGTATTTGGTCTGCAGCGATAAAACCTGCAAAGGTAAAATCAATTTAACCAGTGCCGGCGAGAAAGTAGCCCCGCAACCCACCAACGAAGTATGCGATAAATGCGGTGCCCCCATGGTCATCCGCCAGGGACGGCGCGGCCGATTTATGGCCTGCTCGGCCTATCCGAAATGTAAAAATACATACTCCGTGGATGCGGAGGGGAACAAGGTGGCTTCCACCGGGCCGATTGTGACTGACCGCCTGTGCGAAAAGTGCGGCAAACCGTTTGTGTTGCGTTCCTCCAGACGTGGGGAATTTTTGGGTTGTTCGGGTTATCCTAAATGCAAAACGATTGTTACGGTAACACCGGAAGAAATTGCACAAATCAAAGCCGCGCACGAAAAGAAACTGGCCGGTAAATAAACCGGGAAGCACTATGGAAAAATGGGTGGATGCGTTTTTGCTCCATTTGCAAAATAAGAATTTTTCGCCCCATACGCTAAAAAGCTACCGGGCGGATCTGAACGCGTTTTTAGATTTTTTTAAAAAGCGCGGACAGAACGATTTGCGCTATTTTACCTCTGCCCATATCCGCACCTTTTTGGCAGCCCTGCAGACCCAACGCAACCCGGCACGCAACACCGTGTTACGTAAGATTGCTTCACTACGCAGTTTCGCTTCGTTCTTGCTTGCGCAGGGCAAATTATCCCAAAATCCGTTTAAATTGTTACCGGCTCCCAAGCGGGCCAAAATACTGCCCAAGTTTTTAACCGTGCCGGAAACGGAACAGTTGCTTAACACAGCCGCGCACACCCGCATGGCTCCGCGCGACCGTGCTTTATTTGAACTGCTCTATTCCAGCGGCCTGCGCCGCAGTGAAGTAACCGGGTTAAAAGTACAAGATGTAGATTTTTTTAACGGAATCGTAAAAGTGTTCGGTAAAGGCGCCAAGGAACGACTTGTCCCCGTGACCGATAATGCCCTGGCCGCCTTAAAAGATTATTTGGCTTGCCGTCCTTCCCCGCAGCCGCAGGACCCGCTTTTCTTAAATAAAAACGGCCGTGCACTTACGGGTGACGGCCTGGCTTATATCTTTAAGAACACGGCCATCGCCGCCAACTTGGTGCGCAAAGTTACGCCGCACAGCTTGCGCCACTCGTTTGCGACCCATCTACTTAACAACGGGTGCGATTTGCGCAGTTTGCAGGAAATGCTGGGGCACAAAAGTTTGGCGGCCACACAAGTATATACCCACGTGTCTATTGAAAAGTTAAAAAGCGTGTACCAAAACGCACACCCCAAAAGTAAGGAGTAAATCATGATCGGAATCGGAATAGACATCGGCGGTACTTTTGTGAAACTGTTCGTATTAAACGAACAAGGGCAAACGTTGCATACCGAAACGCTGGAAACTAATTACGACAAAGGGGCAGGCGGATTTATTGCTCAAATCGGCGATTTCATCAACCGTATCAAAAAAGAATATGCCACACAACCTGTAGCCGTAGCGGTAGGCGCTCCCGGTGACGTAGACAACCAAAACGGGGTGCTTCGCTATAACCCAAACTTAAAATTTAAAGATGTAGACGACTGGCCGTTAGCCAAACAACTTTACGACTACACGGGTATTTTGCCCCGCATCGCCAACGATGCCACACTGGCCGCTTGGGGCGTGTACGAAACCGATTTGCACCGCCAGGGCACAAACGTATTAGTCATTACCATGGGTACCGGCATCGGCGGTGGGCTGATTATCAACCGCGAATTGTACCAGGGCTCTAACGGGACAGCGGGCGAAATCGGCCACATGAAAATTGCCGATACCGCTACCGGCCCGTTGTGCGGTTGCGGTGCACGCGGCTGTTTGGAGGCGTTTGTGGGCACCATCGGCATTAAACGGCGGGTGTTAGAAGCTGTACAAAAAAATCCAACCAGCCCCCTGGCCCAACTGGTACAAGCCGAAAAAGATTTCAAAATTGAAGTCGTTTCCAAAGCCGCCCAAAAAGGGTGTACAACCGCACTTAAAATTTGGGAAGATACCGGCCACTATTTGGGGATAGGTATTGCCAATGTGGTTTTAACGCTGGATGTGGATACCGTCGTACTGGCCGGGGGTGTTTCCAAAGCGGCGGCCTATTTTATGCCCGCACTCAACCGCGTGTTACAAAACCAGCAGATTGCAACTCCTTTTAAACGCTTGAAATTATTAGTATCTAAAAATCCAAATATCGGAGGAGTCGGCGCCGCGCTCTACGCGATTCATCACGCCCGCAAAAATAGCTCGCTATGCTAAAAAAGAGCCGTCATTTGTTACTGCTACTGCTGCTGTACTGCTTGGCCGCCCCGGTATGGGGGCAGGAGCGACAGTTGCCTGTGCCAAATTCTGATGCGTTTGTCTATTTTACCGCCGATAACGCCCAGGTGGAACCCAATCAAAAAAAAGTAAATTTAACAGGAAATGTAACGCTTATCCAAAAAACGCCCGACGGCCAAAAACGGACTGTCACCGGCGAAAACATTACCTACGACCAACAAAATACAACTATTTCTTCCGTCGGGCCCGTAACGGTGGAGGACGGGCAAGGGGCGGTGTTACGTGGGGAAAACATTACCGCCAATTATACCACCAAAGATTTTTCAGGGGAGCATTTAACGACCGAATACCCCCCCTTGCGTATTTTGGGGGCCAAAGAAATTTCCGCCAAGGACGGCCGCTACCTCTTGCGCGATGCCGAAGTAACTTGTTGCGATTGCGAAGACCCGCATTATACACTTTCCGTTGGTAAGCTAACGCTCTCGCCGCAGAAACGCGTCTTTGGTACGAACGCACTGCTACGGTTGGATGGCATTCCCGTGTTATATTTGCCTGTATTTTGGCGCTCGTTGGATTCCCAAAAACCGTGGACAACCTACGTAGATTTTACCCAAAGCAACAAAACCGGATTTGGAATATTGACGTCCTCGGTATTTAACCCCATACTGGGGTTGCGCCCGGTGTTAAATGTGGACTACTATACCAAATCGGGCTTCGGTTTCGGGGCGGGGCTGACGGCCGTCACGTCGCCTACGCTACACGGAAGCGCAGAATACTATTACATCAACGACCACGAAGCCGATAAACTGCGCCTGGCCGACACCAAACGCTGGGGATTGCGCGGCGGCTACTGGTGGGAAATTTACGATTCTTCCGACCACTTTAATAACCCCTCCGGCGCGCTTTACCAACTGCAAACACAGTTTCGTAAAGTATCTGACCCGTACTTTAATGACTCGTTCTTCCGCAGTAACCCATATATCTTTATGCCGGACCAGGAAACAAACCTGTCTATTTCGCGACAAACCCGCCGCACGACGTTGCGCGTAAATTACCAGGAAAAAGAAATTTTTGCGTGGAACAAACAGGAATTTATGGCCGAGAAACGCACCCTGCCGGAAATTAAATACGCGCTCCTTCCGTTTAACGACCCGTGGCTCAAGCTTTCCCACCGTTTGGAAGCTGATTTTAACAATACATCTTCCTTGCAATACCTAAATAACCGCCCCAATGAAGAAGGCCCCTACCAACGCCAAGGACACGCCCGTTGGACGACAGAGAAATCCCTGCGTCTGTCGCGTACATTTACGTTCATGCCCAGCGTTTTTTACGACCAAAAAATCACGCTGGATGATGCCAACTACAACCAGAAAGACGCTTGGGTCGGCCGCGTGGGGACGGACCTCAACTTGCAAACCCGCACCACCTGGGGTACCACTAACCTGGGTTACCAACTTACCAAACGCCTTTCCACGGGTACAATTAGCTCGGACCACCTGTCCCCCGATAAAGGCATTGAGCGCAACCGTTTGTACATCAACCACTATTATCGCCCCACTTTCACAACACACATCCGGCTGGAATCGGGTTTTAATTTATCGGATTATACCTACGATTTAGCCACCGGCTACGGCCGCGAGATCACGTGGGACCATCTTAAAGAACGGGTAGAACCGTTCTTACTGGAGTGGGGATATACTTCTCCCGACGGGAAGGTGAATTTCTTTATCCAAGACCAATACGACCTGCAACAAAAAAACATAAATTTTATTGCTCAATCCAATTTCATCGTCAGGGGACAACATATTGGGCTAGGGCTTAATAACTTTGCCGACCATACCGACCCGGGATCCCGCTACACCACCAACGCGGACCGCTACACCCTTACCACCTTGTGGGGCCTGCGGCCGTCCACAAGTAAGTGGCAGGTAGATTTGGGGATTGACGCTTCCTTTTTCCGCAATAGTTTAGTAGGCTTTAATAAGTTGGCGCGCGTGGGTTGGACTACACACGATGCCAAGTTGGATTTTACGCTGCGCCACCGCAACGATAACTTATCGTTTGCACTTCGTTTTACGGTGATATGCGGCACAAAGAAAGACCCCAAACAACGCCCCGAGGATACCTACGAATACCCCTGGCGGCAACTGCGAAATTAGAGAGGGATTATGATAAATCCGTTAATGCGTCACAAACAAGGTTGGATAGAAATTATTTGCGGGTGTATGTTCTCCGGCAAGACAGAAGAACTGATTCGCCGGGTGCGTACCGCCCTAATTGCTAAACAAAAAGTACAGTTGTTTAACTCCAAAGTAGACACCCGCTACGGGTTGGACAGCATTACGAGCCATAACCAAAACAAAGTGGCCGCTATTTGTGTTAAAACGTCTGATGAAATTTTACCTCATTTGGAAAAAGATACACAGGTCGTTGCCATTGATGAAGTCAACTTTTTTGATAAAGGCATTGTATCCGTATGCGAACAGCTGGCCAACAAAGGGCTGCGCGTAATTGTGGCCGGACTGGATACCGACTATCGCGCCGAACCTTTTGAAGTCACCGCTGCGCTGATGGCCAAGGCAGAATTTGTAACCAAAAACCTGGCCGTATGCACCAAGTGCGGTAATCCCGCCAGCTTTACCCAGCGTATCAGCAAAGACAAACGGCGCATTGTAGTCGGCACGACGGACGCGTATCAAGCCCGCTGCCGCCGCTGTTACAAAAAGCCGCGCGCGTAAGGCGTTTGCCCCCAC
>JAKSPG010000043.1 GCA_024405075.1 Elusimicrobiaceae bacterium
GACGATTGGGTAGGTAGCACGCCCAGTTTGCGCCTGACCGTACGCAAGCGCAAAGTGGACCCTATTATACACGGGGAGGCCCGCACCATTTGGGTTAGGCAGAAAGGGGACACGACCCTGCTGATGGAAGAAAACTACGCCGCCCCGCGGGAAATTTGCTACTGGTTTGGCGGGAAAAAGGACGCCAAACGCGGTTGTATTCTAGAGTAACGATTTTAGGTATAGCAAACGGGACAGCCCTCAAAAGCCGTCCCGTTTCTTTTTTTGCGGGGAAAAATTTATTATAATTTAGACGTAGTAAAAATTTACTCTGTTTTTGGAACCGTTTAAGAAACGGATTGCTTTGTGAATTTCCCAAAGTTCTATTCAGCGCCAAAAACAGCCGGTTTAGGTGCAAGACAAACGGACTAATTACCCGTTTGTGTTGTGCCGAGTGTTTGCCACGTTTCGGCGCGGTAAACCGCGGCTGTTATATGCGTGGGAATGCTGAATAGACCCGCTTGTAGCGGCCGTTTCTGTATACGGTTTACAAAACAAAGGAGCCGTATATGGAAAAAAATTCATGGTTCGCAAAAAAGAACGGATTCACCTTAATTGAGTTGTTAGTCATTGTCCTCATCATTGGCATTTTAGCCGCCGTAGCGTTGCCGCAATATACGCTTGCCGTCAACAAAACGCGCTTTGCCAGTTTGCGCAGTACGGCCATGTCGTTGGTCAAAGCATCGGAAGCGTATTTTTTAGCAAACAATACATGGGCCACCGATTTTGATTCTTTAGCCGTAGATTTGCCCGCCGGATTCACTTCCTCACAAGTAGATGGCAACACTTGTGGGTCGAATAACGAAATGTATTGTTGTATTATACATAGCAGCGGTTTCACACCGGCAGTCGTATGTGGGAGAGCCGATCTATCCTTTTCTTTTCATCACATGACAGTAGAAGACGGTGCGGCGTATTGTGTAGCCAATCAGGCAAATAAGCAGGCCGTTAAATTATGTAAATCCTTGGGAGTTCAACAATCGGGGTGGAAGGCGTTCACGCCCGAAGGCCGCAAAACTGGATATATGTACTACACGCTTAATCAATAACTTGGCGCAAAAATAGTGTTGTATAAAAAATTTAATTGATCTGTCCCATGGCTTTTTCAATGCCTTGGGTTAAAAAGGTTTCCAATGCGCCGACCGCGCGTTCCAGGGTAGGAGTTAAAATTTCTTCGTCAGCGGCGGAAAATTTGCCGAGAACGAAATTGACTAGATCTATCTTTTCGGGTTTGGGGCCGATACCGACGCGCAAGCGCGGGACATCTTGCGTGCCTAATTGCTCAATCACGCTTTTCATGCCTTTTTGACCGCCGGCAGAACCACTTTTGCGCAGGCGTAACTGCCCAACGGCTAAAGCGACTTCATCAAAACAAATCACACAGTTTTGCGGCGGGATTTTATAAAACCGGGCCAGGCTTGAAACAGCCCGGCCCGATTCGTTCATATACGTAAGCGGTTTTAACAGATATACGTCCTGCCCACCCACACAAACTTTGGCATATTCTCCCAGCTTTTGCCAGGGTTTCCACTCGGCGCCCCAGTTCGCGGCGGCCGCGTCCAACACCCGAAAACCTACGTTGTGGCGCGTGCGCGCATACTCAACACCGGGATTACCCAGGCCCGCCAGGAGAATAGCCATAGATTATTTTTTAGCGTCCTTGGCGGCAGCGTCTTTATTGTCTTTAGCCAAGTTGCCTTCCTCGTCTTTCTTACCTTTGGTAGACGAGCTTTCCGGCTGAGCAGCCGCTGCATCGGCAGCCGGCGCAGCAGCAGGCGTATCATCTTTCGGAATAGCCAAGTGCACTACCGGCGCTTGCGCATCCGTCAAAAGTTCCACTCCGGCAGGCAGTTTAATATCGCCCGCCAAGATACCTTTGTTGATCGTCATGGGCGTGATATCCAGCACAATTTCGTGCGGAATCGCGCTGACCAAGGCGCGTACTTCAATTTCGCGCAAGATGTGTTCAATAATAGCACCGTATTGGGCCACATCCGCCGGCGTACCTTCCAGTTTAAGCGGAACAACCACGTCCATTTTGTCTTTCATGCTGACGCGTTGAAAGTCAGCGTGAATCGGTTTATCGGTTACAGCGTGAAATTGTACTTCTTTTACGAGCACCAATTCCTGCGCACCGTTTAACGTCATTTCCACTAAGGTGTTTTTACCGGCTTTCATGATTTTTTCCAAATCTTTCACAGCTACGGTAATGCTGAGCGGTTCTTTATGGCCGCCATACACCACGGCCGGGACTTTTTTCTCCGCACGGATTTGCGAGAGGGCCCCTTTAACGCCGATTCCTTCACGGGATGCGGCTTGTATTGTTACTTTTTCCATTTGTTTCCTCCAAGTTTCTTGAAATTGTGTTAGTTAAACATATCGCTGATAGAGCGTCCGTCGTGGTTGCGTTTAATGGCATCGGCCAGCAGGTACGACACCGATAACACTTCCACCTTCGGTCCCAAATCGCGTATGGGAAGCGAGTCGGAAATGACTAACTTCTTAATACCGGATTGGTTAATACGCTCCATGGCGTTGCGCGACAAAAGTCCATGCGTACACACCGCATAAATCTCTTTCGCACCGCGTTCTTTGATTTTTTGAGCTACGGTCGTCAGCGTACCGGCCGTATCTACGATATCATCAAAAATGATAGCTACTTTATCTTGCACGTCCCCGATGACGTTATACACTACGGCTTCGTTGGCTTTGGGGCGGCGTTTATCAATAATCACCAATCCCGCATCCATCCGGGCCGCAAATTTGCGGGCGCGTTCTACGCCGCCCACATCCGGGGAAATAACCACTATGTCTTTGCGGTTAAAATCTTTAAAATAATCCAAAAATACTTTACGGGCCCGCAGATGATCCACGGGGATATCAAAGAACCCCTGGATTTGTCCGGCGTGCAAGTCCACCGTCATGATACGGTCTGCCCCAGCTTTTGTAATTAAGTTGCTGGCCAGTTTGGCTGTTATCGGCACACGCGGAGAGGCCTTGCGGTCCGCACGGGCATAGCCGAAGTACGGCAATACGGCAGTAATCCGGCCCGCACTGGCGCGTTTGAACGCGTCTATCATAATCAGAAGTTCCATCAAATTTTCATTGACAGGGGGGCAAGTGGGTTGGATGATGTAGCAATCGTGCGCGCGGACACTTTCCAAGATTTGCACGTCAATTTCACCGTCTGCAAACCGTTCCACACGCAGTTTACCCAGATCCATATTTAAGTGTTCACAAATTTTCTGCGCCAAAGCAATGTTGGCGTTGCCCGAGAAAATCCGCAAATCACCGTTTACACTTTTAGTCATTTTGTTTGACACCTTTTTTTTCTAACACAACCTGGCGCGCCCGGGCGATACCCAAAGCCCCTTGCGGGACTTCTTTTGTAATGGTAGACCCTGCACCGATTTTTGCATATTCGCGCACCGTTACCGGTGCCACAAAATTGACGTTAGACCCCACAAACACGTGGTCCTCAATGACCGTTTGGTGTTTATTTTTACCGTCGTAGTTACACGTGATAGTTCCGGCGCCTACATTCACCCCCGCGCCCATTCGCGTGTCCCCGATGTAACTTAAATGGTTGACTTTAGAGCCTTCCCCTATGACGGATTTCTTAATTTCGCTAAAATTGCCTACTTTAGCCCCTTTGTGCAGCACAGAGCCGGGACGTAAGTGCGCGTACGGCCCTAGCTGGCACGTATCTTGCACGGTGGAATCTTCCACATACGTTCCCATTTTAAGGGTCACGTTATCCCCGATCGTGGAATCCTTAACATACACGCCGCCCTCCAACACGCAGTTTTGGCCGATTACCGTCCGGCCCAACAAATACGTGCCGGGACAAACAACCGTGTCCGCGCCAATTTGCACGGCCTCGTCTATATACACATCGTCGGGGTTGAGGAACGTGACGCCGTTGTCCAAATGGCGGCTCACAATGCGCTTACGCAGGATTTGCTCGGCCTGCGCCAGTTGGGCTTTGCTGTTAATGCCCAGTGCTTCGGTATAGTCAGCAACCGAGAACACCCGCACTGCGCCGTTATCTTTTTTAATATAAGAAAGCGTATCGGTTAAATAATACTCGTTTTTGGGGCCTTGCGGCGTGAGTTGGGCAAGGGCTTTTTGCAACGCGGCAGAGCGAAATACATACATCCCGCTGTTAATTTCAGTAATTTGGCGGGTAGTATCATCGGCATCTGCTTCTTCCACAATGGCTTTAAATGCGCCGTCCGCGTCGCGGACAATGCGCCCGTAACCAAACGGGTCGGGCACCGTTACGCCGGCCACCAAGCCGTCGCACGGGTCCGCCGTAAAAGCATCTACCATTTTTTGCAGTGTTTGCGGCTGCAAAAGCGGGGTGTCTCCGTTTAAAACAAGTACATTTTCAAATTTTTCCAAAAGCGGCAAGGCGGCCTGCACCGCAGAGCCGGAGCCGTTTTGCTCTCTTTGCTCGGCAAAGACAATCGGAGTCGAAATTTCCCACGCGGGCAACGAATTTTTGATAGTTTCCATCACTTGCTGCGCCCCGTGGCCGATAACAACGCCAACGGCCGCCGGGTTTAACACCTGGGCGGCTTTTAGTATATGGGAAATCATGGGAAACCCGCAAACCGTATGAAGCGGTTTGGGGAGAGAGGACTTCATCCGCGTGCCTTTACCGGCCGCAAGAATCAACACACACAGATTTTTTTGGGCTACCATTTTGTTTAACTCTTGCCTAAAAAATTATATACATATTATAACAAATCCAGTGCGCGCTGCCAAGCGGGCGGCTATTTCCCCGGGTAGCGGGTAAATTTGCTATACTTTGTGTGTTGTAAAGATGTTAAAAATTTAATCTGTTTTTGGAACCGTTTAAGAAACGGGGCGCCTTTGTAAAAACAAAGGCAGAACTGAAGGCCAAAAGCAGTCGTTATAGGCACAAAACGAACGGAAGTCATGAGCCGGGCGTTTTGTGCCGAGTGTTTGTCGTTCGCGAGAACGGCAAACCACGGCTGTTGTTTGTCTGGGCACTTCAGTTCTCCGGCGAATATCAGCCGTTTCGTTTATACGGTTTTCCAAAAACAAAAGGAGAACCGTATGCAAAAAGACATATCAAAAAATAACTTGTCATGCCGGATTACTCCCTCGCTCGTCACCCCGCAGGGTTTCTATGCGGGGTATAGCGAGGGACATAAAGTCGCCCCGTTATATTCCGCACTAAAACACTGCGGAATGACGAACGGGGCGAGAGGCTTTACCCTCATTGAACTTTTGGTCGTCATCCTTATCATTGGCATTTTGGCGGCGGTGGCCGTACCGCAATATCAAAAAGTAACGGAAAAAAGCAAAGCAACGCAAGCATTAAGTTTGCTTAAATCAGTTATTCAAGCACAAGAAGTTTATCATATAGCCAATGGTTCTTATGCGAATAATTTTGACGAACTGGCCCTAGAAATTCCATGGACAGACCACACGCCTTGTTGGGGTAACCCAAGAGATCAAAAATCAAATGCAGACTGGACAATAGAAATACAAAATGAGGAAAATTTTACAAACACTCATATCTGCCGGACGAGCGGGAAATATGCAGGAGCCGGTTTTGAATGGGTTTTTGAAACAATATCCGGCGCGCCAAAACAACAAATTTTATGTTTTGAGAGGACGGCGGGTGCAAAACTTTTATTTAATTCTAAATTATCCGCGGGAGATTATTGCGTTAAACTATTCAACGGGATGCAAACCAACGGAGGCTCCGGAAGATATTATTTATTACCGTAATTTATAAACTTATTTTACAGTTCCATAGCACACCGTCCCTTCCGCATGCGTGATTTTTACACGGACAAGTCCACGCAAATTTGGGGGGACATTTTCTAAAATTACTTGTTGGAAATTAGAGGTAAGGCCACACATTTTACCGGACGCGTGTTCTTCTATAAAAACCATTTGTTCGGTACTTACAAAAGAAGCAGCGAAATTAGCACGCAATTCTTTGTCTAAGGCCCGCAACTCTTCCGCGCGACGCTTAATTTCGTCGGTTGGCAGTTGCGGCAGGTTGGCGGCTTTGGTACCGGGGCGCGGTGAATAACTAAATACGTGCAAGCCAGCCAACTTTTGCGCGCGGATAAAATCAACCGTTTCTTCAAAATTTTGTTCTGTTTCGGTGGGAAATCCGGCAATTACGTCTGCAAAAATGCCAATTTGCGCCACACTGGCACGCAAATCGGCCACGCGCGCGGCATATTGCGCCGTATTGTAATGACGGTTCATCGCGTGTAGCACCGGGTCGCTCCCGGCTTGCAACGGCAGGTGCAAATAATTGCAAAAACGCGCCGGATGATTTTGCATGGCTTGGATAATTCCGTCAGAAACCGTTTGCAATTCTATGGACGAAAACCGCACGCGAAATTCGCCCGGCAACCGGGCAATTTCTTTACACAAAGCGGCTAAATCCGCCCCCGTTTGCGGACAGCAAAAATTGCCAATATTGATGCCCGTAAGCACTACTTCGGCAAATCCGTTTTTAACTAAATTTTTGATTTCCGCCAGTACATCCGCCACGGGTTTGGAGCGTTTTACGTTGCGCGCAAACGGCACAATGCAGTACGAGCAAAAACAGTCGCACCCGTCTTGAATTTTAATAAACGCGCGGCTGTGCCCCTCGTGGCCGGATACCGTCCAGCAAATGTCTTCTTCGTTAAAAAGCACACGGCCCAAATCGTATTTTCCTATGATTTGCGCCGACGGGAAAACTTCCCGTATATGCGCGGCGTGCGCCGCCGCATAACAACCCGTCAGCACGAGTCGCGCTGACGGGTTGCGGCGGGAAATTTGACGGATCAGTTTTTCTACATCTTTATCGGCCTCACGGGTAACGGTACACGTATTTAACAAACAAATATCAGCGGTCTCAAAACTTGCTGCCGGAGCAAAACCGTGGCGCAAAAAATCTTCCCGGATGGCCTGGCTTTCCACTTGGTTGACACGGCAACCGAACGTCTTAATAAAAAATTTCTTCATACTTATATTGTAACTTTTTATCCTGCCGGAATGCCGCAACAAAAAATCTTGACAAATCAAAAAAAAAAACGATAATAGAGTGTCGGACAAAAAAAGACGTTCATTAAACAAAGACGTCATGCTGAACTTGTTTCAGCATCTCACCTTGTTTCTGTTTTAGAAAGCGGTAGAGATCCTAAAATAAATTCAGGATGACAATATGATTATGATTAAGGAGCAAACAACATGAAAAACAGAAATAATAATTTGTCATACCGCACACCCCACCACTCGTCATCCCGGTACTCGCCGTACGGGCGTATGCGGGATATAGTGGTGGGTTTCTTTAACGCCCCGTTATATCCCGGATTACAAATTTCCGGGATGACGAACGGGGCGGGCGCATTTACATTAATTGAACTCTTAGTCGTCGTCCTCATCATCGGTATTTTGGCGGCAGTCGCGCTCCCGCAGTATCAAAAAGCGGTACTGAAAAGCCGCACCGTACAATTACTTACGTTAGCCGATGCATTGCGTACCGCCCAACAGATGTATCATTTAGCAAATAACACCTATGCGAATAATTTTGACGAATTAGATATAGAACTACCACCGGGAGCGACTATCTCCTCCTATGGGCAAAACGCAGAACAAGCCCGCTGGCCTGATAATAAAATTGCTTTCACTATGGTTAACAACAACGCCGCTTACGTGAGAGATGACAAATATCAGATAGGCATACATAGCCGTTTTGCCGGCGGACATTTGTGCCAATCGTACACCACACTTGGCGATAAAGTTTGCTTGAGTTTAGGTGGAACTTATCAAGGAACGGCTTGTACAACACAGGAAAATTTACAGGCCGGAGCACACGGCTGTAATGAGTATATATTTCCGTAAGAAGTTATAACATTTTAGCACACGCGGCCATGCACGCCGTTTCGGCCCGCAGGATATTTACGCCCAGCGTAACGGCCGGGGTGCGGTGTGTGGCGGCTAGCGAAATTTCTTCCTCGCTCCACCCGCCCGCCGGGCCGATAAACACGCGCAGTTGTTTGGGGTTACCCAACTGTTGCACGCCCCACGATAAGGTGTGCGTTTGTTCGGCCTCGTAGGCAATTAAGGACGAAATTTTTTCGTCGGAAATTATTTGTGAAAACGGCGCGGGCGGTAAAATTTTTGGCAAAAAAGGCGTATTGCATTGTTTGCAGGCAGAAAGCATAATTTGCTGCCAACGCGGTAATTTGTCCTGGTATTTTTTTAGAACATCATACTCGCTACGCGCGGAAGAAATCGGTTGAAAAAAGGATACGCCCAGCTGCGTGCATTTGTCTAATGTTTCTTCTAACCCAACGCGTGAGTTGGGTACAAAACAAAGCGTAATTTCCAGCGAAACCCGGCGAACGTACCTTGGCTTTAACAGCGTGCCGCGCACGAAATTTTTTTGAATTTTATCAATACGCGCGTCGTATTGTCGGCCGGAGCCGTCAAAAACGAGGATGTTATCCCCCTCTTTATGGCGTTGCACCACGGCGGCGTGGTGGGCTTCATCATCCAAGAGGAAGAACTCCGTTTCTTTGATATCCGCAAAGTACTGTGGCATACGGATATTGTAGCTTTTTTGAGCAATAGGGAAAAAGACATCTTCTTAAAATTAGAACGGACAAGAATAATAATATCTTCCGTTAGGATACGTGGAATGTGTCTCTGCACAACGCATAATTTTTACACAATAGTCACCCTCACTACCTTCAAATACTTTTCCTTCAGCAGTTTTTTCTACACAATTCCGATTTCCATTCGCCACATTAATCACAAAACCGACTCCTTCATATTTTCCGCTGATGCGGCCCAAGCATATGGCACCCCCAAACCCCGTTTCTTTGTAGAGTTGCATGGACCATAAATCATTGGAACGGGTATCTTTCATCACAGAGGCATTACGCCATTTTACGTTTCCCGTCCACGGAATTTCCACGGCAAGTTCGTCAAATCTTTCCGGCCAATCGCCATTGGCTAAATAGTAATTTTGCGCCGCCTGTTGTAGCGATTTGAGCAACGGTAATGCCTCACTGGCGCGCGCCCTTTCTACCGCTTTTTGATATTGCGGCAAGGCCACCGCCGCTAAAATACCAATGATTAACACCACTACCAACAACTCAATAAGCGTAAATGCTTTTATATCTAAACGGCCTGTAAAACTACTTTTATTTTGCATATATATCCCCCCTTATAAATGGGCTTATAGGCAAAATGTA